>JAQIDF010000151.1 GCA_027858145.1 Prolixibacteraceae bacterium
TTTTGCACTTAGCACTGAAGACTCAGTGTATGTTTCTGCACGTACAGGTGACATATTAACATTATATGCAGCGGGAAATACTTTACAAACTGCACAATTAGAAATAATTGTTAACGATCCTACAGATAATGAGGCTCGTGTTGTACCTATGTACCACCAAAGTTTTGATGGCAGTAATGAAGTATTCTGGGATGACGCTTATGTCCCTTACGTAGTTACAGCTGACGATCCGGTAATTGATACTGTTCGCGAAGTACCTTATGGCGAAAGAGTTGACACATTATTTAAATACCTTGAAAAACCAGCATTGGCTAGTTGGGAAATTGACTGGGTTGACGATACTGAACGTCCTGACCTTATGCGTGGCGACAAACTGGTTGTTACAGCTGAAGACGGTTCTACTACAAAAGAATACTATATTTATGTAGAGGACTACTATCCAAGTCACGATGCATTTCTATCTTCTATCACATGGCCGGATATTCCTGATTTTTACAAAGGAATCATGGGATGGAAAGGCGATACAATACCTGGTTTCGGACAATCAGTATTAAATTATACCCTTACAATTCCAACGGATGTAGAAGGGATACCAAATATAATCGGTAAAGCTGCAAATATTGACGCAAAGGTTGAAGTAACGCGTGCAACAACATTAAAAGGTTCAGAAGCTCAACGTACAGTTGAATTCAATACAATAGCAGAAGATGATACTACTGAGAATGTTTATACTGTACGCTTAGAAAAAGAGCAAGATCCTGATAATGTAGAGCCTTTTGAAGCTAAACCATTTTTCTCTCAAATATCATGGCGTATGCATTGGTCTGAAGATATGATTGAGATTTACAATCCTGGAACAGAACAATTAGATTTAAGCCGTTATGTTATTGTAAATAATGGCAATGCCAATGGTGGAACCTATAATGCGATTACACAGTATGCTAGTACTGACTCAACAGATTTCGAAAGCCGTTACAGACGTTATGTCCCTGGTAAATTATGGGCTAACGACTTAGCACAGTGGCAAGAATCACCTGCGATATTGGAAGATGATTATTCAGTGAACTCAATAGTACAGGGAAAAGATGTGTTTGTAATTGCATGGGCTACTCCTTCCAATTATACTCAAAATGCCGCAACTGCTGGTGTTGTTGATGAGATTGATGTTAACTTCATGGAAGGTTATGATCCATGGGAATTTGATTTAGGTGGTGATTTCAACCCTGTTCACAACTGGTACAACAATACATACTATTTATACAAAATCACTAACGACTCAGTTGTTGATGGTTTAAAACCACTTAACAGTGAAAGCGACGTTGAAGTTATTGATATTTTCGGTCGTGGAAACGGTGAAGACTGGGGTGATGTAGAAGGTAAATATATTGGCCAGGTTGACCACTTAAGAAGAAAACCTAGTGTTAAATCAGGTAATCCGGTTCCGGGAGCATCATTTGGAACAGGCGAAGAAGGCACTTCAGAATGGATACATAAGATACGTAGCGACTATTCAGACTATGGTTGGCCAACTGATGTATGGATGCCAGGTGAAGATATAGGTAAACATACAATCAATACCATTACAGATCATATGTCAACTGTAACATCTACTTCATATATTGTAAGTGATGGTTTTGGTGATGAAGAGAACATAGTTGGTGTTGACACGGAAACTACTGTTTCAAGTTTCTTTGAACTAGTTAAGAAGAAAAATGAAGGACAGCAATTTACAGTTAAAAGTGGTGGAAATGAACTAGCCGAAGGTGATGTAATTAGCGAAGGTGACCAACTTGAAGTTGTATCTGCCAATGGTGACAACACTTCTATATATACACTTGCTATATCAGAAGGCGGTCTAGACGACAACGCTACTCTAACTTCAGATGTTTATACAATTGAAATAGACGGTAGTGAAGGTACAATTTCAGGATTCGAGACAACTACAACATTACGTGAAGTTGTGGAAAATGTAACTGTACCCGCAACTGCGCTTTATTTCAACATGTTTAACGAAGACGGTTCATATGCAGCATTTACTCAGTTGAACTTTGATACTGTTTATGTTGACATATTTGCTACAAATGCTGTTTCCTTTGAAGTAATGGCTCAGGATGGTGATACTAAAATCACTTATGAGTTAGTACCAAACGAAGCTGCAAGCGATGCATTTGTTTATTCAAATACATTTGAAGTTGATCAGGATATGTTCTTGATTGATGAATTACCAAACGGAACAAATGTTTCTGCATTCTTCAAGAACCTGACACCTTCAGCCGGAGCTACTATAGAGCTTCAAAATAAAATGGGTCAGGTACGCGAAATGGGTACTGTATATAAAGACGACAAGTTACTTGTAACATCTGAAGATGGCGAAACAATGAATGTTTACTCATTGCAATTATTATCAGATGTGTCAGCTACATACCTTGCATTCTTGTACTCTGAGGAATATATTGTTAAACAAGGTACCAATATGGTAGTTGTTGAAGGTAGCTCAGTAGCTTCAGGTGATTTCCTTGGCAATGTTTCTTCTTCACTCGGTGCATCAGTTGAACTATTGGATGCTGATGGTAATGAGAAGACAGCAGAAAACATGGAAGAGGCTGATCAGGTTGTTGTTACTTCAGGCGACGGAACTGTTACCAATACTTACATTGTTGAGCTAGACCTTTCATCAGTTGAGAAACAAGCACAACAACTTGTTGAAGTTTATCCTAACCCAACATCAGGTACTGTTAACATCAGTGGTGTTGAAGCTGGAA
>JAQIDF010000187.1 GCA_027858145.1 Prolixibacteraceae bacterium
ATTTTGAACTTGCCACAGTAATTGAGAGAGCGTGAATAAAGGTAAAATCAAATTGCTGTTTAGTGCAAATAACGTCCGGTTCAAAATATTTCTTACCTGCTTAGCCTGACTTTACTTCCCGGAGAGCGGGCGGAGCTTATTTTTGACTAGATTTTTTTTCCTGAGTTTTTTGTATCATGACAAAAAAGTCAGTGGGGTTTAGGGGCAAAGCCCCCATATACAGTAAAGCTGAGATGTACAGAAACAGCATAAAATGAATATTGAGGAAAATTATTTATATATATATTCGTTTGATGTTTAGAAATACAAGTACATGTAAGAACGATTTTTGGTTTAAAAGTAATTGTCGTTTTAGGGGTGTCCCAATGCGGAAAACAGGTCAATGCTGAAAACAGTGAAACTTATAAATGCCACGAATACACGAATTTAAATTCGTGATTAGTGTAGTCAATAATTATTTATTCATCAGTTTATTCGTGAATTCGTGGCGGACTGATGCTATTTATTTGATGCCCATTCGATAATAAATATATTTATGAGAGTAATCACAACGGGATGTTACCATGCTTCTTCGGCGGGGTGTCATCCCGTTTGGTTTGCGCCATATCCAGTGCTGCAATTAGTTTAGACCGGGTTTCTTTTGGATAAATAATTTCATCGAGATAACCCAACTCGGCAGCTTTGTATGGGTTGGCAAAATTATCGCGGTAGTTTTCAACTTGTTTTTCTTTTGCCGTTTCATCCTTTTCATTTCTGAAAATGATATTTACAGCCCCGGCCGGTCCCATAACTGCAATTTCGGCCGACGGCCAGGCATAATTTACATCGGCACCCAGGTGCTTGCTGGCCATAACATCGTATGCCCCGCCATATGCTTTACGGGTTATCACAGTGATTTTAGGCACAGTGGCTTCGGCATAGGCATAAAGCAACTTCGCACCGTGTTTGATAATACCCCCATACTCCTGTGTGGTGCCCGGCAAAAAACCCGGAACATCAACAAAAGTAACCAGCGGGATATTGAAGGCGTCGCAAAAGCGCACAAAGCGGGCAGCCTTCAGCGATGAGTTGATATCAAGCACACCGGCCAGACTTTCAGGCTGGTTGGCAACAATACCAACAGTTTTGCCGTTGAGGCGTGCGTAACCGGTTATGATGTTCCTGGCATAATGTGGCATTACCTCAAAGAAATAATGATCGTCAGCAACCGTTTCAATAATGTGGTGCATGTCGTAAGGCTTGTTCGGGTCTGCCGGTATAAATTCCTGAAGATCATCGTCAACCCTGTTGGCCGGGTCGGAGGTATGCTTCACCGGTGCTTCGTCCATATTGTTTGATGGCAAAAATCCAAGCAACTCACGTATCATTATAAGGGTTTGTTCGTCGTTATTGCCCATGAAGTGCGCTACACCGCTTTTTGAATTGTGAGTGTTAGCACCACCCAGTTCATCTTTTGTAACTTCTTCGTGGGTTACGGTTTTAATCACATCGGGGCCGGTTACAAACATATAGCTTGAGTTTTTCACCATAAAAATAAAATCGGTAATAGCCGGCGAATAAACAGCACCACCGGCGCAAGGTCCCATAATGGCCGATATTTGCGGAATAACACCCGATGCTTTTACGTTAAGCTGAAAAATGTCGCCATAACCGGCAAGGCTCGATACGCCTTCCTGTATGCGGGCACCTCCCGAGTCGTTCAACCCCACGATGGGGGCACCCATTTTCAGTGCCTGTTTCATTACCTTTATAATTTTATCGGCATTGCTTCGGCTGAGCGATCCGCCAAACACCGTAAAGTCCTGTGCGAATGCAAATACCAGTCTTCCGTTAACCTTTCCGTATCCGGCCACCACACCATCGCCTGGTATTTTGTTTTCTTCCATGCCAAAATTGGTGCACCGGTGGGTAACCATGCGGTCGAACTCGTTAAACGTACCGGGGTCAAAAAACAAATCAATGCGCTGACGTGCCGTTAGTCTGCCCGTAGCTTCGTATTTCTTAATTCGTTCGGGGCCTCCACCTGCAAGTGCCTCGGCTTTTTTATGCTCAAATATTTCGTATTTTTCTTTTGTGCTTTGCATTATTTATCGTTTTTTGGTTCTACTTCAATTAATGGTTCGCCACCGTTTATGTTATCGCCTTGGCTCACATTTATTCGATGGATAATACCATCGACCGGACTTTTATACTCGCTTTCCATTTTCATGGCAGAAACAACGATGAGTGTTTGCCCTTTTTTTACTTCCTGTTGTTTTTCAACATCAATACGCACTATTTTTCCGGGCATGGGCGACGAAATTACTGCTTCATCAATGCCGGGGCCGTCTTTGGCAGCCTCCAGGTAGCGGGTGCGGTCGTCAATAATTTCAACCGCGAAATCGTTGCTACGTGTGTGTACCTCGTACTTGTGCCCTGTTTTATTGCATGAAAGTTCAACATCAACCGACCTCCCATTGAAAATAGTTGAGTAGGCAATATCGTTGATTTTTGAAATATCAACCTCGTATTGCTTGCCGTCAACTTCAACGTTATAAATGGTGTCTTTTTTGTCAATCAGCTTAACATCAGCTTTTCTGTTTTGTGTTTTTACTTCAAGTGGCATAATGAATATTTCAGATGCGGTTTATACTTTTTTGTATCGAATAATTCTTCCAACTTGAAACAGTTTTCCTGTTATCTGCTGGGAGTTCCTGCTGGTTGTTCTTTTCAATGAAATCGATGTACGAAATAATGATTGATAACAGTTCGCAATCCTTGTTGCACTCATCTTCGGTTAGCAGCACATGTTGGTTGTTCTCTATAAAGTGTGTGTTGTATTCCCCTTTGATAAATGCGGGTGTATTCATGATCCTTTTCAGAAAAGGGATGGATGTTTTAATCCCCGATATTTTGTATTCGTATAGGGCGCGCTGCATTCGGCTGATGGTCTCCTTGCGGGTTTGCGCCCAAACAATAAGTTTTGAAATCATTGGGTCGTAAAATATTGGAATTTCATAGCCTTCATATACGTATCCGTCGGTTCGCACACCCAGTCCCAGAGGTTCAGCTATGAATTCAATTTTACCCGGACTGGGCATGAAGTTGTTTGCCGGATCTTCGGCATAAATGCGGCACTCAATGGCGTGGCCAAACTGGCGCAGCTCTTCTTGTTTGAGTTTTAATACCTGTCCTTCGGCAATAAGAATTTGCTGTTTTACCAGATCAACGCCTGTTACGCGCTCAGTAATGGGGTGCTCAACCTGTAATCGGGTATTCATTTCCAGAAAATAGAAGTTGTAACCGCCATCAACCAAAAATTCAACAGTGCCGGCACCAACGTAATTTACATATCGGGCAGCTTCTATGGCTTGTTTGCCCATTTCATTGCGCAGGCTTTCGGTAATAAAAGGAGAAGGTGTTTCTTCAACCACTTTTTGGTGGCGCCTTTGCACTGAGCATTCCCGTTCAAACAGGTGAACCACGTTTCCGTGTTTATCGGCCAACACCTGAAACTCGATATGGTGTGGCGATTCAATATATTTTTCTATGTAAACCGTGTCATCGCCAAAAGCCGTACGAGCTTCCGACTTTGCCATTTTGTAAGCAGCAACAAGGTCATGCTCATTTCGTACCAACCGCATGCCTTTACCCCCGCCTCCTGCCGAAGCTTTGATCATTAACGGATACCCTATTTTACGGGCCTTTTCTGCCAGTACATCATCGTTGTTAAACCGGGAATCGGTGCCGGGTACTACGTTAACGCCCGCTTCAAGCATTATTTCGCGGGCAGTTACTTTATCGCCCATAGCTTCCATTGATTCGGGTGTGGGGCCGATAAAAATAATACCAGCCTCGTTAACCTTTCGGGCAAATCCGGCATTTTCCGACAGAAAGCCATAACCGGGATGAATAGCATCGGCCCCCGATTGTTTGGCCGTATCAATAATTTTGTCGATGTTGAGGTAACTTTCCGACGAAGGTGAGTCGCCTATGTAGTATGCTTCGTTTGCATACCTGACATGCATCGAATTACGGTCGGCAGTAGAATAAACAGCTACGCTGCCGATTCCCATTTCGCGGCACGAACGCATAATTCTGACTGCAATTTCACCTCGGTTGGCTACCAGAATTTTTTTTATCATGAGTTTAGATTTTATGTTGAGGGAAAAACGAATTTCCCTTAACCGAACTGATTAACGCATAGTGTGTAATAAATGTTTAGCCTTCAAAATCTTTATCTTTTGGGTTTAATAGTCGATAATTTGAATTTGGTTACTACGATCAGGCGCACATGATTAACGATTTTAAAAAATTATCGGGGATGACCACAAAACAATATTTCAATACTTGCGAACCGTACTCCGATTATTTTCAGTAGTGTTAATATGCAATGATGCTTAAATTTATATATTTGTAGTTATGTGAATTTAAAAAAATGAGAATTATTACACCAGAAGATATTAGGGATGTTTATCTGAAAATTGGCCAACGTGGGCACCGGTTCATTTTAAATAAGTTTTCGTTTCATGGAAAACATCGTACCAAAAGTAGTTTTAATGCTTCCAGTATTGATGGTTCAAACTGGTGGAATATTCCGTTGGTAAAGGAGCGCTGGAATTACCTGATTACAGGAGACAAAAATAGTGATTATGAGACGTATGTTTCTGATAAATTCAATGGCAGAAAGGCAATACGTTTTTTGTCTGTTGGTTCGGGCGTTTGCAGTCACGAACTGAAATTTGCAAAACTAAATCCCGGCTGGAATATCACTTGCATTGATTTTTCTGAAAAATTGTTGCAAAAAGCCTCAAAAATTGCACGAGAGCAAGAAATAACTAATATCGATTTTGTTGCAGAAGATATATATGAATATAATTTGCCAGACAAATACTACGATATTATTTTGTTCCATTCTTCTTTGCATCATTTTAAAAATATCGATGGATTCATCAAGCGATTACATAAATCATTAAGGGAGTCGGGTTGTTTGATTCTGAATGAGTTTGTTGGCTCTAACCGGCTACAATATCCTAAATGGCAGCGAAAAGAGATTAATCAATGTTTGTCGCTCATCGATAAACCCTACAGAAAGTTATACAAAACCAATTTATACAAAAACAGGTATTATGGCTCCGGAATTCTTAGGATGATTCTTGCGGATCCATCGGAGTGCATCGAATCTGAGCAGATTCTTCCGGTTGTTCGTAAGAATTTTAAGGTGGTTGAAGAAAAGGGATATGGAGGTAATTTATTGATGCCAGTGCTGAAAGATATTTCGCACCACTTCATTGATCTGAATAACCGGAAACGAAAAACGATGGAACGGATATTTGAATATGAAGATGATTTCCTTGTTAACAACCAGAGTGATTTCGTGTTTGGTATTTATGAAAAGGTTTGATTTATGCATTTGACTGAAAGATATGAGGAGTTTTGTTCTTGTAATTTTCACTTTTTATAGCGAAATTGAAGCGTTAGATTTTTTAAAAATATACAACAATGGTTTTAACGTGTGATTGGAAAAATTGGCGAAGAATAGCTGTTGTTTTTCTGTTTGTGGTAAGCTTATCGGGATGCCAAATGTACCGGGCATTCAATCACATTGTAAATCTTCAGGAAGAATATCGCGAAGCAAAAGAAAATGGAGTTCCCCGGCTTGAGTATTACGAGTTGATGCCCATCCTTCATCTCTATGGTTCATATGCTGAAATGGGAGCGCAGTACGGCACAATATTGCATGAGCAGTTAAACTCACTTGTTGTGATTAGCAAAGGTCTTTTTTCAGACAAAAAGCTTGAGAAATATTACATGATGGCAGATGAAGTGGAACCGGTTGTGCCCGAAGATATTCGTTTGTTTATCGAGGGTATGGCAAAAACTTCAGGGGTTTCGTATCGCAAATTGCTGGCACTGAATATAGTGCCCCGTACTACTTGCAGTGTGCTTGCAGTGTGGGGTGAAGCAACTGCCGACGGCGGAATGCTGATGGGACGAAATGCCGATTATAATTTTCAGCGGGTAAATAAAGCGCTTGGTCTTATTGTTGTAAAGCATCCCGATGAAGGGTTGGCAACCATATCTTCTACGTTTTTGGGCTTAGCGGGTAGTTTTACCGGAATGAACGAGAAAGGGGTTTCGTACGGTAATATGCTTGTTTACAATAGTGAGGATAACGGGATTGACACCAATGGTTTGCCTATACAGTTGTTAATGCAAATGGGCGGAGAACAAAGTGGCTCAGCAAAATCGATGGTGAAATTTTTACGGGACAAACGGCACATGATTCCCATTAATGTAATGTGTGCCGACAGCGACGAAGCTTTTGTGGCCGAGTTGAGCCCGATAGCTACAGCTGTTAGGGAAGGCACGAGGGGCGTATTGGCCGCCACAAATTATTTTTATGCTTCGGGGATGTTTGAGAGTCATGTAAACGAAAGGCGCTTTGCCAACCTTATGACGCTGTCAAA
>JAQIDF010000190.1 GCA_027858145.1 Prolixibacteraceae bacterium
ATTTCGTTCGTTTTAATATTGAGCGAAACATTGCGAAGCGCTTCAACCTTGCCGTACGATTTTGATATGTTGTTAATATTAATCATATTATCATTTTAACATTCGCTCTCAACTTCGCCTCCGGCGAAGTAAACTGATGAATAAACCACAAAGGGCACAAAGGCCACGAAGAAAAAATTTTCAACCGCAGAGTACGCAAAGTGCGCAGAGAAAAAATTATAATTTTCGTAGCTTATTGTCGTTACAAACCTGAAATCCTGCTTCCCAACACTCCATTTCCCCATCACCCAATTATCCCAAGTAGTTAATCTACCCAATTTTCCATCATTCCAATTATCCATTAATCCACCTACCAGCACTCCCAAAAAACTCCACTTTAGGGGTTAGGGGTTCTCAGTCGTTGCTGCCAATTCGCATCTCCCCGGGCATTCCAAGTTTTAGGCGTCCGTCGTTTTTAACTTTCACTTTTACGGCATACACCAGTTTTACCCGTTCTTCTTTGGTTTGAATAATTTTAGGCGTAAACTCTGCTTCATCAGACACCCAGCTTATTAAACCTGTAAAATGTTGCATTTCGCCGTTTTTTCCATCGATTGCCACATCTACTTCCTTACCTGTTTTCACATCAGACAACTGAGCTCCGGAGACATAACACCGCAAAAACATTGAAGACAAATCCGCCACTTTAAACAATGGCTTACCGGCTACAGCCATTTCTCCTGCGGTGACATACTTTTCAAGCACAACACCGGCAACCGGATTCACAACATTGCATTTTGAACGCTGAAGCATCAACAGTCTTTTCTCTGCATTCAGTGCATCTACCTCATGTTTTACCGAACTAATTTGTGATTTAGAAGCTGAAACCTGCTTGTCAAGAAGCTTAAGTTTGCCTTCAAGGTCATCCTTTTGTTGAATGGTAGCAGCACCACTTGCAACGAGATTTTTCACTCTTTCAAACTGCACCTTCAGGTTTTCTTTTTGTTGCAGCTGCGATGCTATTTGAGCTTCGATGTTTGATATTTTCGAGTATGTAACTCCAATCCGGGCATCAAGCTGACTTATTTGCAGATCCACTTTTGCGGTATCAATCAGCCCCACACTGGCATTTTCATCCAGGTGCTGACCTTCTTCTACCTGAAATTCGAGCAAGATACCCGAAGATTCTGCCGACACAATTGTAGCATCTACTTCAAAATTTCCGTAAGCATCGGCAAGTTCATCGCGGTGATTGCAGGCAGAAAGTGCCATAGACGCAATCAGGATTAAAAATTGTATATTCTTCGTACTCATCAGATGTCGTTTTTAGTTTCCTAACAATGTTTTATAATTCATTTTAGCTTTTATCAATTCAATTTTATGAATTTCGTAATTTACCTTGGCTGATGTTTCGGCATTAAGGTCAGTCAGATAATCGGTTGGTGTAATTGAACCATTCTCAAGTTCCGATGAAGCCGTTTGGGTAATGCGATGGCGCATATCAACAATATTTTCGTCCTGCCGGACTAACTGCTCCTGCATTTCAATTTCGTTTTGCGCCTTTAACAGTTCCATATCCTGCTTTTGTAGAAAATTTTCTTTTTGTACATCAACCATTTTCCCATTTAGTTGTGCAATTTGCTTTTTGCGCTTTGTTTCATTCCAGTCGAATACTTTCCACTTCAGTCCAACGCCAACCTTATAATATGTATCAAATTCGTTATGCAACATATTTAAACCGGGCTTACCATATCCGGCCTGTCCGAAACCAAAAAATTTAGGATTCCGGGCCGACTGCAACAAACCATTGCTCATTTCAAGCTGCTTTTGCTGTAGCGAAAACAGATGCAACTCGGGACGATTATTCTCGTGCTCCGATACGATACTGACATCGGGCATACGAAATGTATCACTAACTGAGAACTCTACTCCGGCAAGCACGCTCATTGCAATGAGCAACGATTTTTCGCGCATTGATGTCTGCGTAATTTTTTGCTGCATTTTCAATTGCTCCACTTCAAGCTTCAATACATCTTTTTTGGTAACAGCGCCTTCGTGAAAAGCTGCCTGCACACGTTCGAGCTGTTTGCCCAGCACTTCGTTTTGCAATTTCACAACCTCAATACTTTTACGCAACAGTACAACATTGAAAAAATACGTATCGGCAATGCGCTTTAACTGATGCACTTCTACATCAATTTTTTGAAGCTCATTTTCGAGAGCCAGTCTTTCAATTTCTCGTTGGGCTTTTGAAACACCACCGTCCCAAATCGTCTGCCTGATATCGAGATATGCATTGTACTGGTCGTTTGAAACACCTTCGATATCAAAGCCCATCGAAGTCAGCGATTCGGGAAGGTTAACCGAAGTTACATCCGACTGGTAAGTAGCCCGGCCATTCAATACAACTTCGGGTAAATTGCCCGTTCGTATGTTCTCTATTTTAAGTTGTGAAATCTCTTCGTTGGTCTGCTTATTGCTGAGTTTAGGAAAATTTGAAATAACCATTTCCCTGCAATTTTCAAGCGTAAAAGTATTTTGCGCAAAACCCGACACAGAGGTCAACGCAACAATCGATATTAAAAGAATAAACTTACTCATGGTTTTTATTTTTAAAAGTCTTCATCGGGTTCACCGGCATCATTCAAAGTAGTTGCACCCTGAACCATGACCGACATAAAAGCTTTAAGGAAATCGGTTCGCTCATTTAAAAAACGGGCATATTCACCATCATCGTTATTGAAAAACACACGTTGAAAAAGCGGACGGGCAATATGAGGAAAAAGCGTCATTCCCAACACATTTGCAATCATATGTTGGGCCGTTAAGCCGCTATTGCCAATAGCAGGCACTTTTTGTTGAATTTTCTCAACAATTTCTGCCGGCGCAATTTGCTGCGATTTCATGATCTCTGACAATCGGTCGGGGTTTTGCCATATTTCATGAAAAATGAATTGCGGATAAAAAGGATTTTTTTGAAAAAAATCGTTGTAAAACTTTACAAAAACCTCCAACAAATCGGGCAGTGACATGTCTGAACGAATATTTTTTGCAACTACCACAAACATTTCTGACATGATATCCTCAAAAATAGCATCGAACAATTTATCCTTCGACCTGAAATAATAATGCAACAATGCTTTGTTTATCCCTGCCCTATCAGCTATTTCCTGCATCCGGGCGCCTTGCAAACCTTTCTCCACAAAGACCTCTTTGGCAGCTTCAATAATTATTTTCTCAGTTTCTTTCTTTAAAGCATTCATTTTTAGAATCGAATTAATTTACCACTTAGTTAAACCACTTGGGCAAATATAGAACAAGACATTTTCACATGCAAGAAAAAACTATATTTTTTTAACCATTTGGTTAATTACTTTATTTATGGTGAAAAAAATCGGTCAAAAACATTATAAATTGGGCTAAAGCCCTCGTCATTAGAGGCTTTCAATAGCCCCTGGCTTAAGCCCGGGGTAACTGATTCGCATCTTCGAATTGGGGCTTTAGCCCAATCTAACAATCAAGGCATTAACCAAAAACATTAAACATTACAGTTCTTCAGCTTGTTAAGCAAATAAAAACAAAAAATCAAAATGACGAAACTTGCATTATTTAGCACAAAAAGCTACGACAAAGAATATTTTGAACGGTTCAAACCCGGTAAAAATATGGAAGTACGCTATTTTAAGGCTGCACTGAACGAGGATACCACAGAGTTGGCAAAAGGGTACGATACGGTATGTATTTTTGTAAACGACCAGATAAACCGGACTGTATTAAGCCACTTGAGTGAACACGGCACAAAACTGATCGCCTTGCGCTGTGCCGGTTTTAACAACATCGACCTTAAGGCAGCACAGGAATTCGGCATTAAAGTAGTGCGCGTGCCGGCATATTCACCCAATGCTGTAGCCGAACATGCCACTGCACTTATTCTTACGCTAAACCGAAAAACGCACAAAGCCTACAATCGTATACGTGAGGGAAACTTCTCGCTTGAAAGGCTTACAGGCTTTAACCTTCATGGTAAAACCATTGGTGTAATTGGCACCGGAAAAATAGGGGAAGCTTTTTGTAATATCATGCTCGGTTTTGGAGCAAATGTGGTAGCATACGATTTATACAAAAATGAAGAACTTGAGAAAAAAGGAGTTAAATACACTTCAATTAACGAACTATTGGGACAATCGGATATTATTTCACTTCACTGTCCGCTCACCGCCGACACAAAACATATGATAAACAAACATTCATTAAAGAAAATGAAGGACGGGGTGATGATTATCAACACCAGCCGGGGAGCACTGATTGACACAAAGGCAGCCATTGAAGCCCTAAAAAAGCGCAAACTGGGCTATTTTGGGATTGATGTATACGAACAGGAAGAAAACTTGTTTTTCCAGGATCATTCGGAAAACATTATTGACGATGAGCAAATTATGCGTTTGATATCATTTCCGAATGTACTAATCACTTCACACCAGGCCTTTTTTACCGGTGAAGCACTTGAACAAATTACCTCCACGACCTATCAGAATATTACAGACTTTGAAAATGG
>JAQIDF010000210.1 GCA_027858145.1 Prolixibacteraceae bacterium
TACATGGTACAGCTGGCCAACTACCGTCAGGAAAATAAAACTCCGGGCACAAACGATGTGTGGCCATATTTACGCGAAGCTCAGGCCAATGTAGCCCTTGATGAGAATGTTGAAATGGCCTGCATTATCGATATTGGTGAAGCCGATAACATTCACCCCCGCAATAAAACCGATGTGGGACACCGCCTCGCTTTAAATGCATTGAAGTTAAATCACAACCAGGATGTTATGAATAACGGCCCAAGGTTTAAATCGGTCGACTATAATAAAAACACTGCCATCATTACATTTGGCACACATGGCAGTAGCTTGGTTGTGAAAAACAAATACGGTTACATTAATGGTTTTGCCGTGGCCGGACCCGATCAGGTTTTTCATTATGCAAAAGCACGAAAAATAAACGACAATAAGGTTGAATTAGTTTCTTACAAAGTTGACAACATAAGAGCAATCCGCTATTTATGGGATGATAATCCGGGAACTGTTAACCTTTACAATAAAACCAACTTACCTGCCGAACCATTCAGAACTGATAACTGGTAGGAAATTTTCATATTAATAAGGTGATAAAAATGAGACACATTGGATTAACAATTTTGGCTGCCCTTTTATTTTTGGCTGCCGGTGCACAAAAAGCCCCAAAACTGGCACAAACCCCTCCCATGGGATGGAACAGCTGGAACATTTATGCCTGCGACATTAACGAAAAACTGGTGAAAGAAGTGGCAAAAGCCATGGTCGACCGTGGTTTAAAAGATGCGGGTTACGAATATGTAGTAATCGATGACTGCTGGCACGGTGAGCGCGACAGCTTAGGCTTTATCTCTGCCGACCCCGAGAAATTTCCTTCGGGAATTAAAGCACTGGCCGACTATGTTCACTCATTAGGACTTAAATTTGGTATTTACTCCGATGCCGGCTGGGAAACCTGTGGCGGACATCCTGGCAGCCGTGGTCATGAATACCAGGATGCCATGAAGTACGCCGAATGGGGTGTTGATTACCTCAAGTACGACTGGTGTAACACCGAAGGCCTTGCCGCCGAAGGTGCTTACTTAACCATGCGTGAAGCGTTGGCAGCTTCTGGCCGTCCAATTCTGCTCAGCATTTGCGAATGGGGAGACAACGATCCCTGGCTCTGGGCACAGGACATTGGCCACATGTGGCGTACAACCGGTGATATTTACGACGAATTTTACGGTGAACTTGACCATGGCACATGGTCGTCTTGGGGGATCCTAAACATCCTCGATATGCAGGAAGGACTGCGCGAATATGCAGGCCCGGGTCATTGGAACGACCCCGACATGATGGAAGTAGGAAACGCTATGAGCGTTAACGAAGATCGTGCACACTTTTCAATGTGGTGCATGATTGCTGCCCCGCTCATTGCCGGAACTGATATCCAAAACGCTACAGAAGAAGCCGTTGAAATATTAACCAACGAAGAAGCCATTGCCGTTAACCAGGACAAACTGGGCATCCAGGGATTTAAGCACAGTGCTGCCGACAGCCTCGAAATTTGGTATAAACCACTGGCAGATGGCGACTGGGCTGTTTGTTTCCTCAACCGTGATGCGGCTGACAAAGAGGTTAACTATAACTGGAAAGAAATCGACGTGGTAGATGATTTTGCCAATCGCGAAACTAAATTCAACAAAAATGAATATGAAATTCGTGATTTGTGGAAGCACAAAAATCTGGGCACAACAGAAAAAACGCTCAACGCCGTTGTACCTTCGCATGATGTTTTGATGCTCAGATTAAGTATGAAATAATATATATATTCATAAATGCTATTTAATTAAAAGGACTTTGATGTTTCTTATAGAAATCGTCAAAGTCCTTTTTGTTCGTTTATTTTTTTCAATTTGCCAATAAATTATTCATTATACTGTTGAAAGAAAAGGACAAACTTGTAATTATCTCAGCTGTCTTACATACAAGCCGTGATTCAGCGTTATGGTAAAAAAGATAATTCTCCTAAATTTAATCCCATTTGACAAATCCACCCCTTATTGTAACAATTAAACGCATTACTTTCCAACGATACCTGTTATCATTGTAGTATTTATAACACAATCATTTCTTGAAATTGTAGTAAATTAGTGCACATTAAAAATCTAATTTATTAACCTATAAAATGAACAAGATGTATAAACATTTTTTTGTACTATTCACATTATTTACTTTGTCATTATTGTCAAGTGCACAACAAACAACCTTTCGTTTTAACTCCATTGGCTATTTACCAACTCACAAGAAAATAGCGAGTATTAATGAAAAATCAGAACAATTTAAAATCATTAATACAAAAAACGGAAAAACTGTTTTGAAAGGAACGCCTCAAGGCACGTTCAGCCAGAAAAATTTTGACACAAAAGTATGGACAATCGATTTTTCGGAACTAAAAAAAGCCGGAGAGTATCAAATTGTACTCGACGACAAACTAACCTCACCTGTATTTACTATTGCTAAGGATGTTTACAACAATGCTTTCACAACATCGATGCGTGCTTTTTATTTGTGGCGTTGCGGAAGTGCAATTGAAGGCGAATACAATGGTGAAAAATATGCTTTTGATGCTTGCCACCTTGAAGATGGATATCTCGACTACATTGGGAAAAAGGGAAAACAAAAAGATGGAACCGGTGGCTGGCACGATGCCGGCGACCACGGTAAATACATTGTTAATGCCGGTATTACGGTTGGCATGATGTTTTTTGCCTGGGATCATTTCAATGATAAGTTGAAAGATTACAATTTTGACTTACCAGAGACAGCTCCCGGGTTCCCCGATTTTCTGAAAGAATTGAAGTGGGAAACCGACTGGATGCTCAAAATGCAGTATCCCGATGGTTCAGGCCGCGTTTCTCATAAGCTTACCCGTACAAACTTTTCAGGTTTCATCATGCCCGATGATGATCATGAAAAACGCTATTTTACAGAGTGGAGCTCGGCTGCAACAGCAAGTTTTGCGGGAGCAATGGCACAGGCAGCACGTTATTTCGAACCTTATGACAAGGCTTACGCAAAAAAATGCCTCAAAGCAGCCAAAAACAGTTATGAATTCCTGAAAGATAATCCTGAATATAAACGATTTGAACAAGGCGATTTCAGAACCGGTGGCTACCAATCGCACGATGCTGACGACCGCCTTTGGGCAGCTGCCGAAATGTGGGAAACAACCGGCAATGAAGAATACCTTGAAGACTTTGAATCGCGCCTTTCCGAAATGGATAAAAAGGCAGATGAAAACTGGGACTGGGGCAACCTGAAAAACCTGGGCGTATATACCTATCTTTTATCCGAACGTGATGGAAAAAA
>JAQIDF010000311.1 GCA_027858145.1 Prolixibacteraceae bacterium
AGTGCATAAGTGCATGGGGGCATAAGATCATGAGTGACAACAATACATCATTCCAGTTTTCCAACTTTCCAATAATCCATTTTTCCATCCCTCCTATTTTATAACTTATCAAACATACAATAGATCATTAGATTTTAGACATAAGACAATAGACTTGTTCCACAGGATATTAAATATTAAAGCCACGAATACCCGAATAATAAAATAAACACGAAATACGTTCCGATGGCTATCGGAATAATATTCGTGCATTCGTGGCATTTTTTCGATGAATACAGCTTAATTTTGCTTCCTTGGTGTTATGGATGAAACTAGCATGATCAGCTAGCTGAATACCACATATGATTACCCCTATGTATTGGGGGTGAGTTCCCTTGAAACAATCGGGTAAGCTATCAACCACTTTTGAAAATTATAACGAATGGATAATATTATTATGTGTCCACCCCAATTATGAAGTGATCCTGAATTCCTTTTTCATTCGATTACAAAAAAATAGCTGCCCTATATTTCAAGAACAGCTATTAATAAACACATTGTCTAAACAACTACCTAACAACTATCTTATGAAAAAATGATTTGCTGGCATTCATTAATTGCAACATATAAATTCCGGGTTTAAAGTTCACATTTACTTGAATAGTACCCTGCGAATTGATATTGTCAGAAAAAACCATCTTTCCGTTTAAATCAATAATTCTTACTTCATAATCTCCAACAGCACCATCAATAGTCAGATGATTGCCTGTTACCGGATTCGGGTAAACCAATAAATCCTCTATTATTGAGTTATAACCTGCTACGTTTGTATCGAAGCCCGCAGAAGTAACATATTCACGCAACCATATCATAGCCGGCCGTTCATTCCCACTTCTGTCAATTAAATAGGCTTTTTCATCGTTTCGCCATAAGCCCGGGCGAAAGCCCCATAAAGTTATTCCTTTGACTGCGGGATGTTCCCAAAAAATTGGAAAAATATTTTTATAATCTGAAAGTTGCTTTTCATCAGTCGGGCCATCAATATCAAGCTCGGTTACATAAATAGGAAGGTCTGCCGTGGCTAAACGATCAAGGTTAGCCTCCATGTCCCTGAGTGAGCCGGTAGTACTAAAAGCGTGAGCCTGAAATCCAATACCATCAATAAGGTTCTCTTCTTTTAATAGATCTACGGTTTCAAGATACTCACTAATCATTGCTGTGTTATTAATAACATTGTACTCATTCATGATGAGTTCCGTTTCAGGAAAATATTCCCGTGCCAACTTGAAAGCATTAATAATCCAGTCGTATCCGGTGTCGCCTTCACCTCCAAGGGCTTTCATATAGTTGCCGTTACCATCGCCAGTTGGAGGATCGTTAAAGGGCTCATTCACCACTTCAATCTGGTCAATATCATCATACCTTTCAGCAACGGCTTGAAACCATTCTATTATTTCTTCATATTGTTCGTCGGCCGATAAACTCTCAATCCAGGACGGCTGTTGGTTCCCCCATAACAAAACGTGCATTTTAAAAGGAAAGCCATTGCTTTTGGCTAAATTGTATGCATTATCAAGGCCACCCCAGTTCATCCTGTCTCTCGATGATTCAACACTCCCCCATTTACCTGCGTTCTCGGGCGTTACCTGGTTCCAATATTTTGTAAATCCTGAAAGTTGCGCACCGCTGTAAACATTTCCCAGAAATTTTGTTTTACCGTAAGCTATGGGCCTGTTCTCAGCGCCACCTCCAGGCAACAATTCTCCGGCAGCTTCATCCAACTCTGCAACAGTATATTCTTCATCTGCTTTAGCAAAGGCAAGCAAAGCAATATCAAGGCCATCTTCACGCCCGCCAATTTGTAAGGTTTGCTCAGTTCCACCCTCTGAAACAGTAAATACAGTCGGTGTTTCTTGTTTTGAACATTCCGAAAGATTTAACCATTTCCACTCACTAATACCAGCATCGCCATCGCCTGTTACTATGGCATTGAAAGTAACAAAACCACTATTTGCAATTCCATTAATTGTTACCCAATCATCGGCTTGGGTTGTATTCTTTTCACCAAAACCAAATCCGTAAAAAAAGCTATCATCCATCACGCCACCTGCTCCAATACGTATCTTCGCATACAGATCATAATCCCCACTCTCTGGGAATGATATGGAATAACTTGCAATACGATCGGAAGATTCAGGATAATCTTCACTTTTGTTTGAAGTACATGTAATATATGATAATCCATTGTCATCACGACTGGCAAAATCAGCACCCAGTTCTCCTGATGTTGCTGAGAAAACATCTGGCTTTTCCTGAGCTATTGTTAATCCAACTGTGAAAAATACAAATAATATGGTAAGTGAAAATATTTTCATCCGTTAATAGTTTAGTCATGTATTATTTTAATGCATGTTGCAATTGGTTGTAAAAATATGATGAAAACACTGAACCAGGGTGTAAATTATAGGTAAATAGGAGTGAAATAATTTAAATTCTCAGATGGAACAGAAATATCTACCCGGTATGACTACAATTCACAACATTGAAATTGTCAGCAAATTTATATCTGCATCCATCCTGACCGGCTTAATGGACGTACTGTCTCTGAAATAAACTGAGTGGCATTAAATTCTTTTTCTTTTTCCTGTATTTTTGCTACATTATTTTGAAGGTAAAATCCACTTTCTGTACGCACCGAAAATTTTTCAGAGTCATTAATATTTACAAAACGCATTTGAGCACTGTCCCATTCAAGCTTACGTCGTAAAGATTGCAACCTCACTGCCATCGATCCAACCAATATGGTTTCGGTTAACGCCCCCTGGCTTTCGAACGAAGCCGATGGTGCTAATCTGTTTTGAGCAGACTCCTTGCATGCGCGTACCCAGTCGCGTTCATGCCCGTCCTTTCCGCCCTGTACCCGGGGAACTGAAGGTTGTACATCTACAACTTGCTGTGAACCATTCTTAAATACTTTATAATTGAAACCTCCTTCACCACATACAATTGTTCCGTCCTTACCAATAATAAATAAACCGCCTTGACTATATTCTTTCAATAAATCATAAGGGATACTGTCAGGTAAAGAAGGCACCAAACCACCATCATACCAAAATAAACGCATTTCGGGCATAGCCAGACGTGGCAAATTATTTCTACGGGCAAAATCGAATATTATTTTTTGAGCTTCCGGAACACCTTCCATATTACCATTTGAAGAACTGGCCTGCACATGGATCGGAGCTTTCAGCTTCAGCGCTCTGAACACTGGTTCTAATACTGAAGGTGCCTTTATTCCGATGGCGCCATTTCCGAATTTCCAAAAAGCCCTCCAACCAAAAGGAGTGTATTTTTCGTTATAAGGGATAAAAGACGACGGTCCTAAAAACAAGTCCCAGTTTAAACTTTTCGGCACCCACATTTCATCATCAGGATATCGAAGTCCTTGTTGCCAACGTGGTTCTGCAGTCCAGGCATGAACCTCTCTGATTTCTCCTATTTCTCCCGACCAAATTATCTCGGCAATGTCCCGTGATTCATCACCCGATGCTGTCTGATTTCCAACCTGCGTTACTACATTATATGTTTTTGCTGTTTCATTCATTCTTCGCAGAGCAAAAACAGAATGTGACAGGGGCGATTGTACAAAAACATGTTTTTGCAACTGTATAGATGAAAGTGCCGCAACTGCATGCGTGTGGTCGGGTGTAGCTACAACAACAGCATCAATCCCCTTCTCCTTTTCCAGCATCTCCCTGAAATCGGTATACGTTGCTGCCCGGCTCCATCTTCTAAAAGCCTTTTGGGCATAATCTGTATCAACATCGCATAAGGCAACTATATTTTCTTGTTCCAGATTCAGAAGATTTTGGTAACCGGCTCCTCCAACACCAATTACTCCGATGTTTAATCTGTCGGAAGGGGCAGTATGTCCCAACCCTGACACTACCGTTGAAGGTAAAATTGTTAATGCAGCAATACCTCCCAAAGAAGTTTTGATAAAATTACGTCTCGAATTTGATTCCGAATTGTTTGCCATAGCTCAAAATTAAAACAAGCCTAAAAATACAATTTCCATTTGAATCTATATATACTTAGACTTGCTAAAACTCAAGAGATCGTAAGATTTTAGATATTAGACATGAGACTAACTTGTAAATTTCTGATTCATGCACGTTTCATTTTTCTATTCAGATAATGGGTAAACCAATACAGGAATTTTAGCTTTTCGCACCAAAGATGATGACACACTTCCAAAAATCATGTTATACAGAAAATTGTGTTCCTGATGCCCGCAAACAATTAAATCGACATCCAATTTATTCGATTCTTCCAAAATAACATCGATCGTTGCCCCTTCAAGCAACAACCCTTCTGCATCAACACCATTCTTTTTCATCTTCTCGGCATAATCAGCAATACGCTTTTTCTCTTCCCTGATGAACTCCTGCCGATCGGCTGTTGCATAGTTCGGGGTTACTTCAAACCCAATGTATTCGGGTAACGGAGTAGCCACATGTAACAGCCACAACTTAGCATCGTACTTTTCAGCCAAACCTTCTGCCTTTTCTAATAATTCATCTGTTTTGCTGTTGAAATCAACACCTACTAATATTGTATCCATAGCTTCTTATTTTTTGTTATTAATTATTCAAAAAATCGCATTAAATAATATAAGAAAAAATGATGTAAATGTCAATTTGAAATCAATTGATTACTTTTGTGAAAATTAAAAACATAATCATTTAGCTATGCAATTAAAATACGGAATGAATCCGAATCAGGATTATGCCGAAGTTATCGCTCCTGAAAAATCTTTTGAAGTATTAAACGGCCGCCCCAGTGTAATTAACGTGCTCGATGCATTAAACTCATGGCAACTGGTAAAGGAAGCCAATGAATGCCTTGGCAAAAAAGTATCTACATCGTTTAAACACGTAACTCCTTCGGGCGTTGGTGTTGGTGCATCGCTTTCAGAAGAAGAAAAACAAGCTTACCTGGTTAAAATTGAACCATCGGAATTAGCTTCTTC
>JAQIDF010000442.1 GCA_027858145.1 Prolixibacteraceae bacterium
CTTGACAAAACTTAATTGCATGATGCTCATAAAAAGTTTAGACAAAGTTAAAAGCCAAAGTCTAAAAAAAAGGGTTGTTGAAGTTATCGAAGATTTGGAAAAGGCAAGTTCATTACATCAAGTAAAATCTACAGCGTAATTACTTTTGTGGCCTCTTTTTGAAGAATAATAATATCAATCATGGTACCAGCCATGCCAACTATCATTTTATCAAGCAGCATAAAGTGATTGAGGCATGTTTTGCACGAAAGAAGCTTAACGCCTTTATTTTCTATTTCTTTAAGTATTTCAATAACGGGAGAACCCTCGGTGGTTAGTTTTACACCATTGTTGTAGAAAACAATAAATGAGGGTAAAAGCTCTTCTTGTAGAATAAGTTTTAAATAGTTGCTCATTAATGTTTCACCTAATTCGGGCGAGCCTTCGCCCATTTTATCGGAGTTGATTTGCAACAGGTTTTTATGTTTGCTCATAGTCAGAATATTTATTTTGACGAAAATAACCATAAATTGAAGAAGGGCATCGCGTTTTGTACAAATAAAAACCCCAGGGAACCACCCCCGGGGAAAACCAAAAATCAACTAATCATGAAATGGACATAAAATTCATCATCATTTTTTCAAAGCGGATGATTCATTTATGTTTTGCTATCTTACATCATTATGGCAAATTTTGACGTATCATTTATTATGCGCTATAGTATTTTGCAACTACATCCCAGTTAATTAATTCCCAAAATGCAGCAATGTATTCGGGTCTGCGGTTCTGATAATTCAGATAGTAGGCATGTTCCCATACATCGATACCCAAAATGGGTGTACCTTTAACATCAGCAACAGGCATAAGCGGGTTATCCTGATTCGGAGTTGAGCTTACAACCAGCTTGCCTTTATCATCTTTGACAAGCCAGGCCCAACCCGAACCGAAACGTGTTGCTGCGGCATTCGAGAATTTTTCTTTAAAAGCATCAACCGAACCGAAATCACGCTCGATGGCTGTTTTCAATTCGCCCGATGGCTCTTTTGAACCTCCAGGTGTCAATACTTTCCAGTAAAGGTTATGGTTATAAAACCCTCCCCCGTTATTTCTAACGCCTGTCGGTTGCTTGTCAACCACGGCCAATACTTCTTCAATGGTTTTACCTTCTAAATCGGTGCCTTTCAAAGCATCGTTCAACTTATTTGTATAAGCAGCATGGTGTTTCGTGTGATGAATCTCCATGGTGCGGCCATCAATTTTAGGCTCTAACGCGTTGTAAGCGTAATCTAATTTTGGTAATTCAAAACTCATATCCTTATGTTTTTTAGTTAACAATTTAAAATAAAAGACCTATATGTCTTATTTGTACCAGTAAGACAAATAATCGGCTCTTTTGTTTAGCTTTGTTGCGAAAAATTTGAGGTTTTGTAAAAATTATATATCAAAAAAGGGGCACCAATAAAGTTACCCCCCGAAATTTATTCTTCAATGTCATGGTTTGCTACTCCAGCAGTTCGTAATCGTGCATTGACTTCATAAATGACACAAAATCGTCTTTCTTCTCCGGGTGATCCATTACTGACATGGCGCTTCTCGGATGCTCGTTCATTGCACCAGTTATTAAATAAGGAACGTGATATCCCCAGTCGATTTTTCGATTCCACGGCAAAACGTGCTCTTGAATTGATTGTAACAATGGTAATAAGCGATACTTAGGATTTTTCAGGAAGGCAATCAAAATTTCGATCGGGCAGTTACCTGCTCCACGACCCATGCCCAGCAAAGTTGCATCAAGCATCGTTGCACCGTTCATCAGCGAGGTAATGGTATTCGACATGGCCAGCTGCATGTTGTTGTGTGCATGAATTCCAATTTCTTTTCCGGGCAAAGCTTCCTTGTATTTTTTCACCAGATGCTCCACCGATTCGCAATACATGCTGCCAAAGCTGTCAACTACATAAACCATTTGCACACGTGATTTAGACAAATCTGCCAAAGCTTGATCCAGTTCCATTTCGTTGACTTTAGAAACTGCCATTAGGTTGATTGAAACTTCGTAACCCTTATCCAGGCAATGGTGTGCAAGTTCAATTGCTTTGTCCATCTGGTGTACATAACAGGCTACACGCATTAAGGAAATTGCACTATCACTCTTCTTTGGGATATCTTCAAAATCAATTCTGCCGATATCGCATAAAGCTGATAATTTTACCTTTGGTTCACCCTTGCCGATAATCCGGCGAATATCTTTCTCGTCGCAAAATTTCCAGGGACCAACTTCTTTACGGTCAAAAGCGCGCTCACTGCTTTTGTAACCAATTTCCATATAATCGATTCCGGCTTCGGCACACGATTCATAAACACTTCTTACAAATTCATCGGTAAACTGCCATTTGTTCATCAAACCGCCGTCGCGAACGGTGCAGTCTAAAACTTTGATATCACTTTTATACATTCTTGCTTATTTTGTTGTTTCTTTGATTAATTCCATTTCCTTACTGATGTTGTGGTCAATCAACTGCTCAAAGAGTTTTGCAAACATCTCAGGGTCAAGACCAAGTTCTTTTGCCCAATCTGCTCGTTGCCCAATCACAAACTCCTTGCGTTCAATTGCAACAACAGCATCCTCGGTTTTATCTTTGTATTTCACTACCTCTTTTACGTATTCAAAGCGCTTGGCAAACAAGCTAACCAACTCACGATCAATGGCATCAATCTGAGCCCTGATTTCCTCTATCGATTTGCACTCGCAAGCTTTCTTACCGTCATTCTCCATACCACATTAACATTAAATGCCTCTAATTTATTACGATTTATAAGTAATTCGTTCAAATTTATAATTATTTAAAACTTAACAGCTCGTTTTTGAGAAATTGAGGCTTATCTGTATTTGTTTTAGATAAGCATTCAGCAGATAAACCCGCTCATCGAAATATGTAGAAAGTATACAGAGGCTGGTGCGGATTGTATCCACGATGGTTATCGGTACAGGCAGTTATGCACTGCTAAACAAAGGGGTAGCATGAACAACTCCCAACTACTAAAATTGTATTGTTCAATCCAGAAAAAAGAACTGAAATATTTTTTTCTACATTTTTTGCAATAATTCTGCAATTAGTATGGCTATCAATACAATTAGATTTCCCATGGTTGCTTTAGTTTACAGGTTTATATACAATGTCCGGTATCTGCTTTTGCCACATTTTATAGTATTTGCCTTCTTTTGCATACAGTTCAAAGTGATTACCTTGCTCAACAATAACAATGGGTTCTCTCACTACTATTTTTTTGCTCCCCGAAAAAACATACGATTTAATTACGCGGTTAAAAGTAATATCTGCATCCATACTCTTCAACCTGGAAAGTTCGATAAACAACTGACTTCGTGATATCCCCAATTTTGCAGCAAATTCATCGGACGTACCGGTTGCTTTAAATTCTATCAGGCGGG
>JAQIDF010000465.1 GCA_027858145.1 Prolixibacteraceae bacterium
GTAGCAGCAGTTTATATTGATGAAGCTGACACTCCGGCTTTAGAAGCAACTTCAACCAGTGGAACCAGCGACAACTATATTAAGTTTGGTGATGAAAGTGGCGACCTGATTGGTGGTTACCTTGACTGGATGGTAGTATGGCTGGGAGATGAAAATCCTGAACTGCCCGACTACCTTACCGGACGCCCGCTTGGCACATTCTGGCTGGGCTATACAGCCGATGTACTTCCGGCTGCAACCGGTGGAAATGATTTCGACCTTACTTCGGTAAGCAGCAACTCACCAGGGGCAAACTTTACACAAACAATTGTTGATGATCCCGATAAAGAAGGCAATAAACTGCTGGAATACCTGCAGCCCGACGATGATGCAAAAACCATGTACCGCTCGTACATGCCAGATGAGTGGTCAGAAACTAACTTTACCATTGTAGCCCGTATTAAAGGTGTTGAAGATGGTGATTACGACCGTGCCATGGACATTCAATGGAGAAATGGAAATTCAGGTACACGAGACGAATTGCGCATATCGCCTTCTGATAGCACTCTGGAGCTTGCAAAATCGGATGCTGAAGTAAAAGTAGATATGAACCTTTATGACTGGCACACTTACCGTATTGTTATTACCGGTGATGTCGCCGCTGTTTATATTGATGAAGCTGCTGAACCGGCTATCGAAGCAACCTCAACAAGCGGAACCAGCGATAACTATATCAAATTTGGTGACGAAAGTGGTGACCTGATTGGTGGTTACCTCGACTGGATGGTGGTATGGCTGGGACATGAAAACCCTGCATTGCCCGAGTTTGTTTCAGGTGCACCTGAAAAAGAAGTGCATGAAGAATCAAGCGATGCACGCTTAGCGGAACTTGTACCTTCGGCAGGTGAGCTTACGCCTGAATTCAGCCCATACACCAACGAGTATTCAATGCTGGTTGACCTTGCTAACGAAAGCATATCATTTAATGCCGTTGCAAGCCACGACTCGGCCACCGTTTCAGAAAATTTCGAAGTAACCGAGTTTCCTTCAACCGTTGAAATAACCGTAACCGCTGAAGACGGATCTACCAACACATACACCGTTGCGGTTGAATATTACTACCCGTCGGACGATGCAACACTGGCTTCGCTGGCAGCCACTAAAGGTGAATTCAATGTTGAATTTAGTGTTGATGTTTACGAGTATACGTTAACCGTGCCTGAAGGTACCAACAGCTTACTTTTATCAGCCAATGTTAACGATGCCAATGCAACAGTTACCGGCGACGGACTGATAACTGATATACCATCGGAAGTTGCAATTGTTGTTACTGCCGAAGATGGCACCGAGTTGACTTACACCGTTACAATTGAAGTTAAAACCGGTGTTGATGAACTTGCTTCTGCATTTAAAGTATTCCCAACACCAGCAGTAAATTATCTCAACATTACAACAGGTGTTGAGCAGTCAAATCTGACTATATTTAATATTGCCGGTGAAAAAGTGTTACACCGTATCATTGGAGATTCTAATACGCTTGACATCAGCAATTTCGAACGCGGAGTGTACATGATAAGTGTTAAAAACGACAGCTATTCAAAATACATGAAATTTATTAAAGAATAGTACTGCAAAAGTGGATTAAGAGTGTGTTTGCCTGTTGTAAATCGGTTTGCTTCATTATATGGAGCAAACCGGTTAACAACAGTTGCAACTAAAAGGCGGCATGTTTATTATGTCAAATAATCTTTTTAGATAAAAAACTTGTAGGTATTGCATACTTATACTAACCAGAAAAGAATTAAATATGAAACCATTTATACTGATTATTGGATTTTTGCTGGCTGCATTCCCGGTGTTAGCCCAAACAACCATATCGGGTACTGTTGCCGACAAAACTGGTGAGAGCTTACCCGGTGTTACGGTTGTCGAAAAGGGCACAACCAACGGTACAGTGACTGATACTGATGGCAATTATTCAATAATAATTAATAATCCTGATGATGCTACATTGGTTTTTTCATTTGTTGGAATGAAAAAACAGGAGGTTGATGTAAAAGGCCGCACCTCAATTGATGTAACCATGGAATCTGGCACCGAGTATCTCGACGAAGTAGTAGCCATTGGTTACGGATCGGTACAAAAGCGCGACCTCACCGGATCAGTAGCATCAGTTGGCGAAGACCAGTTAAGAGACTTGCCGGTATCGTCAACAGCCGAGGCTTTAACTGGTCGTTTGGCAGGAGTTCAGATTACCCGCTCGGAGGGATCGCCCGACGCTGAAGTAAAAATCAGAGTACGTGGTGGAGGTTCAATCACACAGGATAATTCTCCGTTATACATCGTAGATGGTTTCCCGGTGAGCAGCATAAGTGATATTCCACCCAACGATATTAAATCGATTGATGTACTGAAAGATGCCTCATCAACAGCAATATATGGATCGCGTGGTGCAAACGGCGTGGTTATTATCACCACAAAAAGTGGTGAAAAGGGAAAAGTTACCGTTAGCTATAATTCTTATGTAGGCCGTAAAGAACTCGCCAATAAACTTGATGTGCTCGATCCCTACGAATATATACTTTATCAGTACGAACGTTCACGTGGGTTATTCCTTGAGCAACGCGATTTCGAGCGTTTCTTTGGTTCCTGGAATGATTTAGATTCAATTTATAAACCACAAACCGATCCCGACTGGCAAGGGCAGGTTTTTGGTGCCGATGCGCCAACTTACTACAACAACATCAGCATTTCGGGCGGCGATGAGAAGACAAAATATAACATCAGCTTTACCAATAACATCAATAAAAGTATCATGATTGAGAACGGGTTCAAAAAGAACAACCTCAACATGAAATTTCAACACAAAGCCAATGATTTTCTTACGCTCGATTTTAATATGAGGTATTCAGAACGCTTAATTAACGGTTCTGGTACTTCCGATACAGGTACTCAGTCGCACAACCGGCTCCGGCACGCAGTACAGTACCGACCTACGAAAGGGTTAGCCGATTTTATTGATGAACTCGAGTTTGACGATGATTTGTATTTCCTGGCCAGTCAACTAACCGACCCTATTACACTGAGTAAGGACGATTATAAACAACAGTTTCGTGACAATCATACTTATAACGGAAGTTTGACATTTGAACCCATAAGCGGACTTGTACTGAAGACATCAGCCGGTATCGAAAAACGAAATGAGCGGCGTGAGCGTTTTTACGGTTTATCTACGGGTACAGCCCGCCGTTATGGCGATAAACCTGTTGTTGAACTCGAAACCCGTGAGCACAAAAAACTCCGTATAACCAATACCGCAGCTTACGGTATGCAAGACATTGCCGGCCAACACGATTTTGATATTCTGATTGGACAGGAAGCATTAAAATCATCCTCAAATCGTTTCGGTGTTGAATCCCGCTCTTTTCCGGCCGAAACAACGCCCGAGGTGGCCATTGGCTCTATTGTATTAGGCGATCAACATCAAAAACCGCAAACGTATGAGAATGAAAGTACACTGCTTTCATTTTTCGGGCGGGTCAATTATGACTGGAGAGATAAATTATTGGCATCATTTACATTCCGTGCCGATGGTTCATCACGATTTGGCCCTGAAAATCGCTGGGGATACTTCCCAAGTGCATCAGTAGCATACCGGCTATCGGAAGAGCCTTTTATCAAGGATATTCCGTTTTTTTCGAATTTTAAGGTAAGAGGTAGTTACGGTACAGCCGGTAATAACCGTATTGATGATTTTTTGTGGACTACAACCTACAGGGTTTCTTCAAGCAAAGCTTATTTTCTGAATGAATCAGAAAAGCCGTATTTCTATCCTGAAACTTTGGCAAACCCTGATTTGAAATGGGAAACAACAATAACCCGTAACATTGGTATTGATTTAGGCTTTTTCAATAGCCGGATAAATACTTCGTTCGAATTTTATCAAAATACAACCAGCGATTTGCTGATCGAATCGAAAATTCCGAGTGTTTCCGGCTTCGAAGTGCAAATGCAGAATATTGGAAGTACGTCAAATATCGGTTTTGAATGGTTGGTTGATGCAATGTTGGTAGATAACCGAAATTTTACCTTGCAGGCCAACTTTAATATTTCATTCAACAAGAACAAGATAGAAGACCTTGGTGGTCTTGATTATTTCACAGAAACATCTGGATGGAGTGATGATACCGGTGACGATTACATCGTTAAATTAGGTGAATCGGTTGGTATGATGTACGGATTTGAAACCGATGGTTTTTATACCGTTGATGACTTTCAAACCAACCCTGAAACAGGAGAATTTGTAATGGATGGTAATGATTATGTTCTGAAAGAAGGGGTTGCCGATAACAGCGGAATTACATTTGCCGGTTTTGGTCCGGGAAGCTATAAATTTAAAAACCTTGCCAACCCGGTTGATGAAGAAGGGAACACGGTTGATGACGGATCGAAAGTAACATTGGACGAGGACCGTACCATCATTGGTAATGCCAATCCAAAGCATTTTGGTGGATTGAACTTGATGGCAACATTATATAATTTCGACTTTAGTGTGTTCTTTAACTGGGTATACGGTAATGAAATATACAATGCCAGTAAAATTGAATTTACCAGTGCCTATAACAAGTACACCAACATGCTTACCGATATGAGCAGCGATAAGCGCTGGCGTAGTGTAAACGATATGGGCGAGGAGGTTACTAACCCCTCCGAACTGGCTGCCCTGAACAAAGACGCAACCATCTGGACACCGCCGCGCGGTCGATACCTGTTCCATTCATGGGCTGTTGAAGATGGTTCATTCCTCAGAATTAACAACATTACACTTGGCTATTCATTACCAAAAAGATGGCTTAAAGTTGTGAAAATCCAAAAATTACGTTTTTATGGAACCATCAATAACGTGTTCACATTTACAAATTACTCAGGCCTTGATCCTGAGGTAAATACACGCAGGGATACGCCAATGACTTCGGGTGTCGATTATTCTGCATTCCCGAGAAGCCGTTCATACATCCTGGGACTGAATTTAACTTTATAACATAAAAATATGAGAGCTATGAAGCGAATAAGAAATATAATCATCTTTACATTGCTAATGTTCACTTTTTCGTGTCAGGACTTTTTTGAATACGAGCCTGTATCGTTGTTCGCTAACGAAAATATATTCTCTACGCCTGAATATACAAAAAAGGTCATTCTGGGTGTTTATCAGCTTATGACTCTTGATGAGGGATATTCAAAGCGCTTGAGCATGTATTATACTGTCGATACCGATATCGCAAGGTGTTCGGGTGAATTAGATAATGGCCGGCGCGGAATTGCCAAATATGCTGCCAACTCAGGGAATAGTGAGATTGAAAAGCCCTGGAGGAATCTCTATGTTGCCATTGAGCGTGCAAATATTTGTATTGACAATATACCCGAAAGTGAAATTTACAACTCAGGTACAGAAGAAGAAATAACGCAAATGAACCGCATGTATGGTGAGGCATTGGCCCTCAGAGCCTGGTTTTATTCAGAGCTGATCCGTAACTGGGGCGACGTCCCTTTTAAGACAGTACCATCGAAAGCAGGTGACAATTTTAATTTGCCAAAAACAAATCGTGATACAATATATAACAATATCATTGAGGATCTGAAAGTAGCTGAAGAAATGGTGCCCTGGCGTTCCGAGCTTGAAGCGGAAGAACGTTTTACAAAAGGTGCCGTGAAAGGCTTGTTGTCCCGTATTGCTTTGTCCCGTGGTGGTTATTCTCTTCGTAAAAACGAAGGAATGCAACGCCGCGACGATTACCTCGATTATTACAAGCTGGCACGCGATAAATGTAAAGATGTTATTGAAAGTGGAGAACATATGATGAATCCCGATTATGAAGACATTTTCAAAATGATGTGCGAGCATAAACTCGATACAGAATATGGCGAGGTAATGTTTGAAGTAGGCCTGGGGCAATTTACCAGTGGTGAACTCGGATACTACATGGGCACTCAAGTTCATCAGGATTCGAAATACGGCAAGTGCAACCCGGGATTCTACGCGCTCCCAAATTATTTTTATTCTTTTAAAGAGGGAGACTTACGCAGAGACCATACCATTGTATTATACGAAATTGATGAAAACGATGACCGACTACTGCAAGGCATTGATAATATGGCAATTGCCAAGTGGCGTCGTGAGTGGATAGACCCTCCGCAAAACGGAACCGATAAGTTTACCGGCATCAACTGGCCTGTACTACGATATACTGATGTGATGTTGATGTATGCTGAGGCTGTGAACGAAATTAACGGCGGTCCTACTCAAGAATGTATTGATATTGTAAGCTCTATACGTGAAAGAGCATACAAAGGTAATCTTGATCAAATACCTGAAATCCCGACTGATTA
>JAQIDF010000470.1 GCA_027858145.1 Prolixibacteraceae bacterium
CCGCTGTCAGCTATCGGAATTTGTTCGCCTTCCCTCGATATCAGTATTGTATGATTAGCCAGGCCAACAATCACACCTTGTTCAAGCACCTTCTCAACAGGGTTGTCGACTTTATCAAAGGTATTCTCGTTTACAATTTCAAAAACTTCTTCAATGTTTCTTTCTCTTGCTTCACTTTCATTCCAACCTGTAATTTGTTCGGCCACTTTATTCAGGTTTTTAACAGTACCATTCATATCGGTTATAATAACACCATCGCCAATACTGTACAAAGTTGTTTTGTAAGCTTCGTGTTCAATAAACATTCTTTTGAAATAGTTCCTTTCACTGGCACGGTGAAAAAAAGCAATAATGATAAGAATAAGCACGATGACTATTCCAAAAATGGTATAAAAATAGGTTGTTTTAAGTTTTGATTCAGAGAAAACTTCTCGTTGGTGCAGGGTTGCAATAATGAAATATGGTGTGCCACTTACCCTGTTTACATAAGAAATTGCCGGTGTCACACTTAAATTGGGTAACGTAAATATACCATCCAGCAAATCGTGGCTGTTGGAGGTTGTAATAATGTTCTTCCACATGTTATGTGTTGGTACTATATTATTTGGGGCAACAGGGGTTTTTTGGTTAAAAAAACGGATACTGTCACCGGTTTTTTCGACAAGCAAAATCTGACCGGTTTCTTCATTTCCGGGCCATTTATCAAATGCCGGAAAATAATCTTCAGTTAGATTAAACGTTAATAAAATGGCAGCAACAGGCTGACCCTGCGGACTAAGTACCGGACCGATAAAACTAAGAAGAACATCGCGACCGATATGTGAACGATAGAGGCCTGATATAACAGTTTCCCGTTGTTTTACGGCTTTCAGTATCAAGGAATCCTGTAATGCTTTTGGTGTTAATGAATTATTGGAAACAACTAAAGTGCCTTCGGGCGTATAAAGGGTAACGTTCGAAAGACTATGCTCAGTGCTTATTGCGCTGAGTATTCCTTTTACTGCTAATAACTTCTCTTCGGTTTGCGATTTTTGCCACTCACTAATGGCGGAAACCAATGCCGGGTTAAGGGCAATTAGGTGGGCATCATTCAGTTCGTCATCATACCAGATTTTAAAATTGTCGGTTTTAATACGGGCTATCGAATGCAGCTCTTTTTCTACTCCTTGTAGTGCGCTTTCCTTAATTTTGTTTGAATATAAATGCCCGACCCAGAATGCAGACACAAGCAAAACCAAAAATGTTATGATAAGTATTATGTATATTCGTTTCATGTTCCCCCAAAAAGCTATTTACGTTCAAATGTAAGATGTTTTGAGCACAATTGCACCCCTCAAAAGATAAATTATGCTAGAATAGGGGTAAAAGTATTTACGGTTGTCTTACTTTACAATTGACTATTATTTTGTATTTTGGAGTGAAAGAGTTCTAACCCGATGGAAAAAGACAAACAGTATTTCTCAGCAATAAAAAAAGGGGATAAGAAAAGTTTTGAGCTCCTTTTCAATGCATACTACAATTCATTATGTTATTATGCATTGAAATTTCTTGACGATTATGATGATGCCGAAGAGGTTGTTCAGGATGTTTTTATCACTATATGGGAAAAACGGTCTACAACTGTGCTCCCCTTGTCTGTCAGGAACTATCTTTTTGGTTCTGTCAGAAATCGCAGCCTGAACGTGCTGAAGCATAAAAAGATTGTCGACCGGCACAAATCAGATAACCTGAAAGCCCAACTAGAACAATCAGATGACGAGTTATACAGGGAAATTGACCTTATGAATAAGATTAATGCACACATTGATGCCCTTCCGCCACGCCGCCGCGAAATATTTATACTCAGCCGCGAGTACGGACTAAAGTATCGCGAAATTGCCGAAAAACTCAACCTGTCGGTAAAAACGGTTGAGGCACAAATGGGGGTAGCCCTGAAAAGTTTACGTGAAAACCTGAAAGAATACAAAACACTAATCATAGGGCTGATATTTTTCTTCCGGAATGGTAAGGGTAAAACAGCTTTCGGGTGTCGTAATTAAAAAGCGTGTAAGAAATCATATTGATGTAACCAATTATTTGAAGAGAGCGATGCAGGAAAATTATGATATTATAGCGAAATACCTTGCAGGAGAAGAATTATCAGACGAAGAGAAAGCAATGATAAAAAAGGCCAAAGCCGATCCGGTTTCCTGGTCTGAAATAAAAACGCTTTTCCGAAACTCCGGGCAGGCATTAAAATTCAGACACTTAAACGCTGCCAAAGCCTGGGAAATAGTCGACAGCAAAACGGGCACCAAAAGTTACCGCAACCGTCCAATAGCGGGATGGCTTAAATATGCCGCAACTATTGTCTTAATGGTTACAAGCACCTTGCTCGTTTGGCAGCTTGTTTTCCCTGACAAATATATCACATATAACACCGAAAGCTCTGACCTCAGCCGACCTGAATACCTCCTGGCCGATGGTACAAAAGTTACACTTAACCATGGCACAACGTTAAAAACGCCCCGAAAATTTTCGAACAACAACCGTACTGTTTATTTCGAAGGAGAAGCCTTCTTCGAAGTAGCACCCGACGCGGCACGTCCTTTTATTGTAAAAGCCGGCGATGCCGATGTAAAAGTACTGGGAACCTCTTTTAACGTACGCTCGTATTTAAATAACGCTAATATGGAAGTTGCTGTTGAAACCGGCCGCGTTGAAGTTGCAAGTCTGGTAAATAAAAACACGAAACAAAAGATTATACTAGCGAAAAACCAGAAAGGAATTGTGATACGTGGGAACGGTAAGATTGTTAAGCACGACTATTATCACAAGAATGACCTGGCCTGGTTTACCCGCTGCCTTGAATTTGATGCGGCTCCACTTGCCGAAGTCATTAATGTTTTGAACCGTACATATCACTCAAAAATTACGGCTGATGCCGATGTTGATACATCCCAACTGATTACCGCTTCGTTTGACCGGCAAAACATCAGCTACGTGCTCGATGTTATTGCAATGACGCTCAATTTGAATATTCATCAACAGGATGAGAACTTATTCTACATTAGAAACAATTAGGTTTAATTTAAAATGAACAGCCATGAAAACCTTTATTATTACCATAACAGCAACCCTGCTAATGCTTGCAGGAACGCTAACTTCAACAGCGCAACAACCGTCGAACATCCTCGAGCAAAACATGTCGCTTTATGTAGAAGATGAGCCGCTAGAATCTGTTATTAAAATAATATGCGATCAGTTTAACCTCGATTATGACTATAACTCAAAACTGATAAAAAACAAGCGGGTAAACCTTAGCATTTCCAATAAATCGGTGCGCGAGATTTTCGATAAACTCATGGACGATTATTATCTGATTTTCGAAATAGAAAACAACTTGCTGGTGGTTCGCGATTATATACCAATGTCCGAAAATATCAATTTTGACGAACTCTACAACAAACCCAATACAGGGTTCCTGCTCGATGACAAAAACCGTGAATCGTTGTCCTTCAAATTCCGAAAAATCAGCAACCTGATTGTCATCCCGGTAAATGTTAACGATTCGGACACCATGAATTTTATTCTCGATACCGGGGTTCGTGACCCTATTATCACCGAGCTGACCCTGGTTGAAGAACTCGACCTGAAATACATTAAACCAATTGATGTAAACGGACTGGGAAGTGATTCCACCCTGCAAGCATACCAGTCGGGCGATAATACACTCGCCATCCCGGGATTAAAAGCAGAACATGTAAAAATGAACGTTATCCTCGATGAATCGTTCCAAATATCGCAAATACTGGGTATGCCGGTTCACGGCCTTATCGGCTTCGATATGTTCAGGCACTACATCACCGAAATTGATTACGATGATGAGGAGATAACCTTATACAAACCTCAGTTTTATGAATATAAACCCCGCCGAAACGATGTGGTGCTACCGCTAACCTTTATCCGTAATAAACCAATCGTGAAAACCGAACTTGTTCACGACGACGGGACAGTGGTGCCGGTAAACCTTTTAGTTGACACCGGGGCCAGCGATGCGCTTTGGATATCGCTCGATTCGGACACGACGCTTCAACTACCCGAAAAAAATATTTACACCTACCTGGGCACCGGACTCAGTGGTGATCTCTACGGATATAAAGCACGTGTCAGCGCCGTGTGGGTTGGCGGGAAACCTGTGTCGGAGCCCATTGTTTCGTATCCACAATCATTTTATATTAATGCTATTATCCAACAGGAAAAGCGTAATGGCTCAATTGGCGGTGAATTGCTGAGACGCTTCACGGTTACGCTCGATTACTATAACAAACGAATGATACTGGATCCGAATTCCGACTTCAGGGACGAATTCAATTACAATATGAGCGGAATTGAAATAATAAACCCGGTACCCAGACTGCCGGTATTCACCGTCAGCAATGTAATCGAAGGTTCGCCGGCATGGGAGGCAGGCATCAGGGAAAACGATCAGATTCTTAAGATGAACTTTACTCATCACCGTAACCTCACACTTAACGACATTAATCTGGAACTCAGAAAAAGAGACAATAAGAAGATACGAATGACCATACTGAGAGGTGGTGAAGAAATAAAAACAACATTCCGCCTTGAATCGATAATTTAAAACGGCCTCATTATTGTGATACAACTTGTGCCCTGATACTTATATAAAATGAAGCACATTGGTTTTGCCATACTATTTGTTTGTACCCTTGTCCTGAATGCCGGGGGACAAGGGGATATCCCGGCAAATAGTGTAACCTTAAAAGCCGGGCACATTCCTAAAAAAGTGTTGATCGACACCCTTGAAAAGGTGCTGGATATCCATTTTTCATACAACCCGGTTTTGCTAAACGCAAACGACACCATACATGCTGATTTTGAAAACAAATTACTGGAAGATGTTTTCAAAACGATTATCGCTGAAACTGAGATGAAATACGAGATACTGGATCGCCAGGTTGTATTTTTTCAATCATCCCTCCCACCCAAAAGGGCTGACTCATCCGGGGTTTTTACCGTCAGCGGCATGGTGCTCGACAAATCGGAACAGGCACCGGTACCCTATTGCAATATATCGTTCGAAGGCCTAGCTCTTGGCACCATGACCAACATGGAGGGACGATTTTCGATGAAAATCCCCAAAAATTTACAACACGATACGTTGGTATTCTCCAGCTTAGGCTACGAAACATTGTACATGCCGGTACAGGATTTTTCCGACTCCACCCGCACAATAAAGCTGCGCATTGTAAGCTACAAAATCAAAATCGTTGACGTTTTTAGCTATAAACCGGAATTCATTTTTGAACAATATGAAAAAAACCTCCGGGATAATTACGAACATGAAAATGTATTGCTAACGGCCTTTTACCGGGAGCTGACCAAAGAAAACGATTCGTACACCAACATATCTGAAGCGGTCGTAAATATTTTAAAAGCACCCTATAACCACCATGGCGATGATGCTGTCAGGCTCGTAAAAGGACGAAAAGCTGCCGATGCAAAACCGGTTAGCGACATACGGTTCACCCTGATGGGAGGCCCGTATTACATTACAAAACTCGACGTGGTGAAGAATAACGAAAGCTTTTTGAATGCTGAATTTCGTGAATTTTACTCCTATAAATTCGACCGTGTAACCTTAATCAATAACAGGCCAACAGCCGTGGTGAATTTTAAACCGGTTTACAACCTTCGCGATATCCTTTTTGAGGGCACCCTGTACTTCGATACCGAAACCTGGGCTCTGGTTCGTGTTGAATTTGAATATACGCGCGAAGGGTTAAAAGAGGCCCGCGAGTCACTGATTCACCGAAAACCATTATATGTAAAAGCTACACCACGTGAACTGAGGTATGTTGTTCAGTACAAACAAGTAAACG
>JAQIDF010000526.1 GCA_027858145.1 Prolixibacteraceae bacterium
TTTTTGGGATTTGTATGGCTCAACGATTTAATTGAGTTAACCAAAAACAAAACCCAGAAAATTGATGATGCTATACGCACTGAAGTCCATAGTATTCATAAAGACTACACCGTGGAAGATATGTTACCGTTGATATCGGATAAAAAATCGCCACTGGCTGTAGTTGATGAAAAAGATGGAAGACTACAAGGTATCGTATCTCAAACTTCATTAATAATTGAAGCCACGAAATTCGATAAAAACGATATTAGTGATATGCAAGAACAAGCTAAAGAATTTTTCAAATGGAAAAAATAATAGACATAGGAAAATACATTGAAAGAGGCATTAATGCCCTCGAAAGAAATCTTTCGTTCTTGTGGTCTGCAATTGATGATGGCATATCATGGATGGTTGAAAGCATGAACGATGTGCTTTTAGCAATTCCATTCTGGATAATAATTACAGTAGTTGCTGTTTTGGCTTACTACCTGAGTGCCGGAAAGAAAAACTTTACTAAAAAAGAAGGTTTTAAAAAGGGCATTGGCATAGCCACTTTCACCATTCTTGGTTTTGCACTAATCTATTTAATGGGTTACTGGGAAGAAGCAATACAAACAACCACATTGGTATTGGTATCATCTGTAATTGCACTGATTCTGGGCATACCTATTGGAATATGGACAGCACGAAGCAATTTGGCAGACACCATTATAAGACCAATTCTTGACTTTATGCAAACCATGCCGGCATTCGTTTATCTTATTCCGGCCATATTCTTTTTCAGTGTTGGTAACTCTCCGGGTGTTATAGCAACGGTTATTTTCTCGTTGCCGCCTGCAGTAAGGCTGACAAACCTTGGTATACGCAGTGTACCAGGCGAAGTGGTTGAAGCCGGTTATGCATTTGGATCTACCGAAAGCCAGATTTTATATAAAATTCAGCTTCCGTTAGCCATGCCTACAATACTCGCTGGTATAAACCAGGTAATTCTTCTGGCATTATCGATGGTGGTAATCGCTTCGATGGTAGGCGCCAAAGGCCTTGGTAGCGTTGTTTATCAGGGAATTCAACAAAATGATGTTGCTTTAGGTTTTGAATCGGGCTTAGGTATTGTTATCTTAGCAATCATTCTCGATAGAATTACACAATCTATAGGAACTAAAAAATAAATTTTAAAAAGGAAATAATTATGAATATTAATTTCAGAAAAATAAGCGGTTTACTATTGGTAGCCGTTATGGTATTATCAGTTGTTTCATGTAACAACAAGAAAAGTAGTTCAACAGAGGAAACTCAAAAAGAAGTAACCATTCTTTATCCTAACTGGGCTGAAGGTATTGCTTTTACCCACTTGGCAAAAGTAGCACTTGAGGACGAAGGTTATGAAGTTGAACTTATTAACCTCGAACCTGGATTAATTTACGGAGAGCTCTCTAAAGACGACTCTAAAGGTGATGTTTGCATGGATGCATGGTTACCTAATACACATGCCGATTATTGGGCCGATTATGGTGAAAATCTGGTGAAAATTGGAGAATCATTTAGTAATGGTACAACTGGCTTGGTTGTTCCAAGTTATGTAACTATCAACTCTATTGAAGAGCTTAACGCGCACAAAGAAAAGTTCGATGGTGAAATTATCGGTATTGGTAGTGGTGCAGGTATCCATAAAAATACTTTAAAGGCTATTGACGAATACAACCTCGATTTCGAACAAATTACTTCAAGTGGAGCTGCAATGGTTGCGAGTCTTGAAAAATCAATAAGGGACAAAGAATGGACTGTAATTACAGGTTGGAAACCTCACTACAAATGGGCACAATTTGACATCAAATATCTTGATGACCCAAAAGGTGTTTATCCTAAAGATGTTTGTGCCATTATTTCACGCAGAGGATTCGAAGAAGATAAGCCAGAGGCTGCAAAATTCTTCAAAAACTTCAACCTTAAAGAAAAAGAATTGTACGGATTACTTGAGGCTATTGAAAACAATGGTGAAGAAGCCGGAGCTAAACAATGGTACCAGGAAAACAAAGAACTTGTTGACAGCTGGAAATAAGCTGAATAAACTAAGAACATAAAATTCTCATAAAAAAGCCGTCTGCAAAATTGTTGCAGACGGCTTTTTTATGGTTTTAATGGTAAAACGACATCACTCTATTTCCTTCTCAAAATCACCATTGTTGCTCCATAACCGTATTCTTTAAACGAGGCATCCTGAAAATTAAAACGTGCATACTTTGATTTTAATTTCTTGGTTATTTCTTGTTTAAGAACACCGTTTCCTACCCCATGAATAAAAACAATCCGCTTTACACGATTTTTAATGGCTGCATCCATTTCGCTGAAAAACTTATCGAATTGGATGTCGAGAATCTCACGGTTCGACAGCCCATTAGTATTATCAATCAACTCTTCTATATGTAAATCGACTTCAACAATGTCAGGCACTTTATCTTTTTTCTTTTCTTCTTGTTTCGGACGGTTCTCTTTATCCTTCTCATTTATAACTTTTTTGAAGTCTTTGTCGGTCATTTTGTCCAACTCTTCCTTCAACGGATCAGATACTAAATTAAAAACCATAGCATTACCATCAAAAAAATCATTCGCGGTAAAACTTTTTTCTTTATAAAACTTAACCGCATTAACCGATATTTCCTTAGTAAAGGGGCCAATCAGCTTTTTCGATTCTTTTTCGAAGGGAATAATCCTGAAATGAAACCTGGGCAGATTGCTTAAATCTGACAAGCCCAGTCCATCGATATAATTCTTCGTATTAGGTTCAAGCGTGGCCGCATCTATGGTTTGATATTTTTCACCATCAAAATGGGCATAATGATACAGTAACGAAAAATTACTATCGTTGATAAAATATATCTCAATCTCCCCGCCTACAGGGTTATGCTGGTCGGTTGGGTAAAAGGCCATATAGAATTTTGGCTCATCATTACCTGGAATAATCTCGGGTTCATGTTCAGGCTCCGGATCAGCCAACGGCTCCTCTTTCGTTTCAGGTGAACGACTGAATGTGCGTGGTGTTTTATCATACGTTACAGTTTCTTCAACTTTAACAAGTTCGGTAATCATAACCGGAATCTCAAAACCGTCGTCACCTTCAACAATTGCAATATTTTTACTTTGAAAACCTACAATACGGCCTCCGCCAACGTCATTCAGAAATTTTATGGTATCGCCAATATTTAACATGGTATAAATCGATTTTAATGAGCAGGCAAAGTTAATTCAATTTTACAACTTTGAATACCGGTTGACTGAGTTTCCCGACTCAAAAAAACTGACATAAAACGTCAATCCGTTGAAATCTCAGCTATTTATACACATAAAAAATTAGCTTTTCCTGATATCGGTTGAATCGTACACCACCACTTTTTCCCATAAATGACTGTTCTGATCAACAAATTCGAGGTGTATGGGATGTTTCTGATATGTATCCTGATCTGCCTTTGAATCGAAAACCACCAACAATGAGTAGGTATATGAATGATCGACCACATCGCGCTCTTTAGTTGAAGCAGGTACGCCCATATGACTGGCTTGGATGGTGGGCACTTTTACCAACTCGTAAATGGCTTTTTCGAACTGATCCCGGTCTTTTTCATTTTCGGGGTTTTTCAGCCAGAAATATACATGATGTAATACTATATTACTCATTTCAACATTTTGGGCTTTTGCCCTGTGCGGCAACACTGCAAAGGATGCTAAAGCAGTGCCGGCAACTAGTTTACCTAAGAACTTACGGCGATTGGTCATAACTAAAATAGATTAAAGAGTTTATATATGTTTTTCCAAAAATGCTACTTTTGCAGGCAAAATACAAAAGCTCTTGGTAATTAAATCAAAAAAAGCATAAAATGCGCACACCCGAGTTTGTGAGAAACATCACGATGGCTGACTTCGATTATGAATTGCCTGATGAAAGAATCGCCAAATACCCATTGGAAGAACGCGACCAGTCGAAACTTCTCTCATGGAAAAATGGAGTAATCGAAGACCATTATTTTTTTGACCTGCCGGATATTTTACCAACTGGTACAAAGCTCATATTTAACAACACAAGAGTTATACGTGCCCGGCTTTATTTCAAAAAAGAAACGGGTGCCAAAATTGAAATATTTATCCTCGACCCGGTTGAACCAGCAGATTATGCACAAAATTTTCAACAAACCGAACAATGCAGCTGGAAATGCATTGTTGGTAACCTTAAAAAATGGAAAAGCGGTGAGCTAAAACAAACACTTTCCATAAACAACAAAACAGTAACCCTCAGGGCACTAAATACTGGGAAAGTGGGCAACAGCCAAATCATTCAATTCAGCTGGGATAATCCCGATTTCACATTTTCAGACATAATCGAAGCTGCAGGCAACATCCCAATACCACCCTATCTGCACCGTGAAACCGAAGAAATTGACAATACCCGCTACCAAACTGTTTTTTCAAAAATAAAAGGATCGGTAGCGGCTCCTACTGCCGGCTTACATTTCACCGAAAGCGTACTGCATAAATTACATCAGAAAAGAATTACTACCGCTGAATTAACCCTGCATGTTGGTGCCGGGACGTTTCAGCCGGTAAAAAGCGAAAATATCAATAACCACGAAATGCATACTGAGCATATTCTGGTGCATAAAACTTTTATCGAAGAACTTCTAAGCCACAATGGACCAAACATTGCAGTAGGTACAACATCAATTCGTACCCTTGAAAGCCTTTACCACATTGGCTGTAAAACACATCAAAACCCGGAAATACCACAGACTGAACTTGATATAAAACAATGGGATCCGTACAACAAACCAACATCGTTAACACGTCACGAGGCATTAACTTCCTTGATACATTATATGCAGAAACAAAACATTGAACGCATAAACACATCAACACAAATCATTATTGTGCCCGGTTATGAGTTTAAAATGATTGACGGAATGCTCACTAATTTTCATCAACCCAAAAGCACGCTATTATTACTTATTTCTGCATTCCTGGGTAACGATTGGAAAAAGGTATACGAACATGCACTTGGCAATGATTACAGGTTTTTAAGCTATGGTGACAGTAATTTATACCTCAAATAATGATGAAATTTTTGTAGGTTTGTGTGCTATGCAAATCTAATCTATGGCTAATATTTTTAAATATTGCTTTTTCATCATCTTCGCAGCATTCGTTGCAAAAACATCTGCGGCATCAAACAACAGCGAAATACGCCTTTTCAATAACATTAAGGTTAGTGATGGTTTACCTGTTAATGAAATATTCAGCATCACACAGGATTCAGCAGGGTTTATGTGGCTGGCTACAATCAATGGCTTTGTTCGTTACGATGGTTACGAGATGAAGCTTTTCAAACATGATGCTACAAACCGGATAAAACTACCCGACAATCAAGTCACCGATATCGTAAAAGATGGAGATGGGGGCTTGTGGGTAGGTTGCTACGACGGTCTCATCCATATAGACACAAGAACCTTCAAAAATGAAGAAATAAACCTGGGAAGCCACCGTGAAGTACGCTGTTTACTCAATCAAAACGATTCAGTTTTGTGGATTGGTACAGCCGACGGTTTGATAAAAATGAATACAAACCACCATACTTACACAATAATAAACAACCACAATTCACCTTTAAAATCAAGCATCATCAGATCTTTATACGTCGACAACGACGGCGTAATATGGGCAGGAACGTTTGATGGCTTATATTCTGTGTCAGAGGATAAAATTGAAGGTTTCGACCTTAAAAAAGACTACAAACCTGAACTTAATAACAACCTGATTCTTGAAATAGAACCATTCACCCCTGACAATGATTCCCTTTTGTGGATCGGAACTGAAACAGGGCTTATTCTTTTTAACCGCTATTCCAAAGAAACACAAACATTCAACTCTCAAAACACCGGCTTTGGCAACGAAGTAATAAAATGCATTTTCCCGGTTGAAGAGGGTGAGATTTACTTTGGAACTGATTTTGGTTTCTATCATTTCGATTTAACAACCAAACATTTTGATGTATCGACACACGATCCCTTTAACAATTACTCATTGGCTAATAATGTTGTGTGGGATATCTTTCAGGACAATGCCGGAATTATATGGCTTGCTACAGCTAATGGCATCAGTAAGCTTAATACCGATCGCGGGATGTTTCAATTTACCCCTGTCTACTACAAAGAAGCAAACATTACAACCGGTAATCAAATAAACGATATTTATGCCGATAAGGATGAAACACTGTGGCTAGCCACTAAAAAGGGTGTAATTGCCATCTTTCAAAATGGGAAAAAAGAAAAATTCACTTCTGATAGCAATTCTCCCCACAAACTGGTATTAAACAATATAAACACCATTTCGGGCGATAAACTCGGACGTATTTGGATTGGAAGTGCAGGAGGTATTAATATTTGGGATCCTGCAAAAAGAGAAATGTACACCATTACAGCAAATTTTGAAACCAACCAGGGATTGCTTTCGAATTACATCAGTACTTTTTTATCACCTCCCGACGGTTCGTTTTGGATTGTAACATGGGGCGGTGGCATGTATAAGGTTCGGGGGAATTTCTCCAAAATCAATGAGATATACTTCGATTACGTTGCCAATTTTAACACAAACATCATTGCCGCAGATAAAAAAATATGGATTAAACATGAAAAACAGATATACAATATCGACCTTTCCACCCTACAAACTGAACAACCTTCTCAACTAAACAAAGCCATAGGTGAAAATGAAATCAACTCACTGCTGGTCGATTCAAAAGGTACAATATGGATTGGGCTAAACGATCAAATATTATTCTATAACCAATTTAAACAAGAAACCCGCCCTATTGATGTCGTTACCGGGAAGGAAAGTTTTGTAAACAACCTGATTGAAGACAATAACGGGAATATTTGGGGCACTACACTCACTTCAATTTTCAAATATTCACCACAAAAAGATAAAGTTGAATCCTTCCCAATGCAAACAGGCATACCGCTTGATATTTTCCTGCCTCAAAGCAATGCCAAAACAAAATCGGGACAAATATTATTCGGTGGTAACGACGGTTATATATCTTTTTATCCAAACAGGGTGAAAAAAAATAAATTTTCACCCAACGTTGTAATTTCAGGATTCAAAGTAAACAATGAAGAAGTCGACATATCCAAACAATTAAAGGGATCGGGCAAATTAGACAGGCTTGTTACTTTTTCGGAAAAAGTAACATTGAAACATGAGCAAAATTCAGTGAGTATTACGTTTGCATCGCTACATTACGGAAATCCCAAACGGAATTTATATGCTTACAAACTTGAAGGATACGATAAAGAATGGAATTATACTACAGGTGATAAAAATATGGCCAGCTATTCATACCTGTCACCCAACACTTATAACTTTATCGTTAAAGGAACAAACAACGATGGGGTTTGGTCGCCAAACATTGCAACATTGCAACTAACCGTAAAACCACCATTATGGGCAAGTGCCTGGGCAATTGTCATTTACATCCTCGTTCTGCAAATGATTATTCTGGCATTATTTATTACATTCAGAAATAAAATACGCTGGAAAGATGAAATAAGGCGTATTACATTGGAAAAAAAGAAAAACGAAGAAATAGCCCTTGAAAAACAACAATTTTTCACCAACATTTCGCATGAATTCAGAACACCACTTGGGCTCATTACGGGCCCGGTGGAAACCTTACTCAATCGTAACAACAATGACGAATATCAACAGCAATCGTTGTCCCTTATCCATAAAAGCTCCAGGCGCTTACTTACATTAGTAAACCAACTCCTCGATTTACGTAAAATTGAAAACAACACCCTACAAGTAGAAAATGAAGAATCGGATATTATAGAAATCATAAAAAAACAATACGACCTGTTTACAGAACACGCCTTTAACCAGCAATTATCTTTTCATTTTAAGTCAAATATTAATCAGCTCATTGCTCCGGTAGATAGCATAAAGCTTGAATCGATTATACAAAACCTGTTATCAAATGCTTTCAAGAACACGCCCAAAAACGGCGAGGTTACACTAAAAGTCAAGTATTTAATCAATCAAAACCTACTCATCAAAGTAAAAGATACCGGTATAGGTATCGATAAAGAAAACCAACAAAATATTTTTAATCGTTTTTTCCAGGTTAAAAATAACAAAAATACAGGCTATGGTATTGGATTAAATATTGCCAAAGAATATTGTGAGTTAATGAATGGCAAAATATGGTTTGAAAGTCAACCCGGAAAAGGATCCTCTTTCTTTGTTCAGATACCGATAGGCGAAATTAGTAAAATATCGCAAGAGAAAATCGAAAAAATTGGTGCGAAAGAATCATCAGAACAAAAAAATCAAAATGAATTAAAACTAAATACGAACAACTTGCCTGTCCTCCTGATCGTTGATGACCACCCGGACACATTAGACTTCCTCAAGATTAACCTTAACAGTTCTTTTGCCATTTTAACAGCTCAAAACGGAAAAGAAGCATTCGGTCTGTTATCCAAAAACAAGGTAAACCTGATAATTAGTGATATCATGATGCCCGGGATGGACGGTATTGAATTTTGTGAAAAGGTAAATCATCATCCCAAATACTCCCACATACCGTTTATTTTACTTACAGCAAAGATAATGGACGAGCAACAGGCCGATGCTTATAAGGCCGGTGCCAATGCCTTTCTCTCAAAACCTTTTAACATTAATGTTTTAAAAGCACAAATAGAGAATTTACTGCATAAAAATCAAATGATAGACGATTACATAAAGCAAAATCTTATCATTGAAAACCAAAAAGTAGTAGTAGAATCCAGCGATGAAAGAATGCTCCAACAAACAATACGATACATAAACGACCATCTTTCCGATACAGATATCAATCTTGATAAAATGAGTAAGGCCATTGGTGTAAGCCACTCCAGCCTGTACCGTAAAGTAAAAGCACAAACCGGCATGTCGCTAAACGAACTTGTAAGAAATGTAAAGTTAAAACGTTCGGCACAATTGATTAAAACCGACAAAATGACGATTGCCGAAATTATGGATGAAACCGGTTTTACCAGCCACTCATATTTTTCAAAATGCTTTAAAAAGCAATTTAAAGTCACCCCTCGGCAATATAATTCGCAAAATTAAGTCACTATCCTCAAACACACAACACAAACAACTAAACATCAAACTATTAACCAAACATAAAAAGTTCAACCTGCATAAAATGTGTCTATTTCTGACCAGAATGTATCCTTTTTAATACAACAATGTTACCATATCATTCGAATCTCTTCCATCATACCAATCCCTTTTCCTTCAAATTTGTAATCACATTATCAAACCAATATGATGTAATTTGAACATAACTCAAAACAATTTTCTATGAAAAGTAAACTTTTTTATTTAACCGTTCTTTTCATTTTCGGAATGACTTCTCTAGTAAAAGCACAAACTATTGACGTTTCCGGAAAAGTAACGGCATCGGGTGGTGAACCACTGCCGGGTGTAACTGTAGTAGAACAAGGAACAACCAATGGAGCAACAACCGATGCCGAAGGCCGTTACTCCATTCAAGCCAATGAAAATGCTACATTGGTATTTTCATTTGTAGGTTATAATGCACAAAAAGTAGATATCAACGGGAAATCCGTAATCGATGTCCAACTTAATGAATCAGTGGTAAACCTGGAAGAAGTAGTAGCCATTGGTTATGGAACACAGCGCAAAAGCGACCTTACTGGTTCAGTTACCAGCATTGGAACCGAAAGCTTCAACGAGGGAATGATTTCATCGCCCGAACAACTCATCAA
>JAQIDF010000527.1 GCA_027858145.1 Prolixibacteraceae bacterium
TGATGTAACCGTGTAAGTAAAAGGGCTTGAAAAATCCTGAGCACTACCAATAGCAGGTGAAATTGAAGCACCTTCTGAAAGTTCAATTTCAGGTGTTAAAGAAGTTACATCAGTCCCAGGGTAAACTGTTAAAGAAACGGCTGTATTTTCTAAATCAATTTCAGAAGATAACAACTGTTCAGATACCGAAAATCCTGTAATACGACTTTGTGGCTTAGGATTGCCAACAACAACGTTATCCAGTTCAATTGTTGTTGTTTCATCATTTGGAGCACTACCTGAATAAACAAACGCAACATAAATAGTTCCTGATAAATCATCAATACTAATACTGTTATGAATAAAATCAGTGTATCCACCTTCATTATTTTCAGGGTATTCAAATTGATCAGTAATATCAACCCAACTGGCAGATTTTATGTTAGATTCATCTCCATTAAAATCTAAAGAATACTTAATTTCTATGGCATCATGAGTATAATACCCCAATGCAATATCAAACTTGATGGAATCATTCTCAAATTCATCTAGATTTACCCCAGGTGTAATCAACCAAATAATATTGTTATCATCATCTGAACTATAAGCAGAGACCTTAGCAAACATAGAATTATAAAAATCGGCATACCAATAACGCTCTCCTGACTCATTATAGTTTATCCAACCTTCTAATGATATATCATCATCTTCTGTAGATGTCTCAAAATCTTCATTTACTTGTGCAGAAACAGTCAAAAATCCTGCTAGGTAAATTGCTAAAAAAGTAAATAATTTTTTCATATGCACTTTAATTTTTATGTTAATGTTCTTTAGTTTAATTATTTATGCTATAATGTTATTTTAGTTCATTTGGCCCTTCAATTAAATAAAATTCAGGGTTGGGAGCATCTTTACTTACCCCGAATATACAAGTATAATTTTGTCGTGCTCCATTATAGGTTTCAAAAGTTATATAATAAAATACTTCTACACCATTTACAAATTTAGTGGCGTTTGGATATTTATTTGGTAAAAATCCCTCAAGTAGCGCGGTTTTAATCGCTTCTTCCCACGAGCTGAAATCATCGCTAAAACTACCAGGGCGTGTATCAAAATTTCCAAAATAGGCTGATGCACCGAAATAATATTCTGAGTTTTCAAATTCTGATGTATTCTTCTCAGCGTATTCTGGCACACTATTAACATAGTCAATAATAATTTGATAATCTTCTTCGCCCATTTCAAGTATTTCACTTGGGTCGAATTTCCATGTGCCATTTGTTCTGCGATAAGGTTCAGTAACTTCCTGGACATATGAATATGTTGATAGCCATCCGGTTTCTGTTTTTTTAAGTTTGTCTGCTATTGTATGAATACTACCGTCATCATAATCGTAAACAAAGTATACTTCATCTTCAACAGAAGCATTTGGGTAAAATTCATCTGCAAACTCTGATATATAATCTTTGGCGGGTAATGATTCTGAAAAAGCGTTTGCAGGCAAATCGAATTTTTCGAAATCATTTTTGTTGAGGCGTGTTATATCTTCAATTGGAAGCCATTTTGCATTGATAGAATCAAACTGGTAATAATGTTGTACAAAATAATTATTACCACCACCTACGACTTTATAATCATAATTTCCGACCATGATTTCACTTACTGACCATTCCGGAGCTTTTGAAGCATCAGCTGAAGATGTATATTTTAATGCAATCTTAATTTTTTTACCATCATAAGAAGTTAAATTATAAAAATTTGAATAAACATATTCATCAATTTCTGTTCCCGGGTTGTTAATCTGGTAATCTGACCAATTAGCTTCTTTGGCGGGGCTGTTAATATCGGTTGTGACCAATAACTGCAAACTTTCGTTTTCATAATACCGCACATTATGTTTTAACCTTAGGTGGGTATTTGTCACCTCTGTAAGATCAATAACCGGCGATATAAGCCAATCTTCATTATCGAAAATTTTATCATCGTAACCATTAATCAAAGCAGCTCCGTTATCTTTTGGAACATATTTCCATGATTGCGAACCTTTTAAATCAATCTTTTCAAAGAGGCCAAGATTTGAATCATCAAAAAACTCTGAAAACTCAGCGTTTATTTGTTTTGTAAAATCAACTTTTACCTGATTGTCAGAATATTGATATTCAACAACAACAGTATCAGGAGTACCTTCGTACTTAACATTGTGTTTTAAAATATTTGGGATATAATTACCGGGTATATATGGGGGAGCAAAATAATTTAAAAAACCCAGTGTTGAATCAATTTTTTCATAATCGCTATGATCGATGGTATAAGATTTAGCTGCGGCAATTTTAGTAAGTTCAGCTGGTGCTTCCCCATTAAAATTAAATGTAATATTTGCTTTTGCACCTTCTAAATTTGGCCATAAAACTTCAAGTAATATTGGTAAATACTCAGTACTTGGTATTTCATTGGTGAGATATTTATTAGCTACAATAAAATCAGCAATCTCTACATTACTTGAGTCACGGTATAAAATATGGTCATTCAGGGCATTATAATCATCATCAGTAAGGGTATAATTAATTTCCTGATTAAAATCGTTGCCAATTTCATCCAGTTCTTCTTCTAACGGATTAACCATATTACATGATGAAAATGCTATCATCAATGCCAGGGTTATATATTTTAAATACTTCATAATAAAGCTTTTTTAACGATAATCATTAATCAATTTAATATCTTATTTTCATTCCAATTGATACTGTTCGGCCATAACCAAAGTAGTATCCATCGCCTTCTTTTGCATCGGCAATATAAATTGTATTGAGCACATTATTGATGTTACCGTATAATGATGCTTTAAAAGGTCCAAAGTCGAAATTATAATACATATTCATATCCATCAATGCGTATGATGGAATTTGTTCGGCATCCATCCCTTCGTTTTGCGGGCGAACACGTGATTCAAGGTCAAAATCGGCAAATAACTTATCAAAGTAATAGAAATCAGTACCAACTTTCAAGCCGGGCAGCACTTCGTAGTTAATACCTATTGAAGCCGTTGTTTGAGCAGCATCGGCAACGTGTATCCCTTTAATGTATAGGGCATTATACTGATCAACCAAAACCTGATCTTTAAAAATATTAACCGTATCAACATTGTTACTCCAAATCCAGTCGCCCAGCGAGATCATTCCGTTGATATTAAAACCCTTAAACGGTTCAAATATATAATCAAGCTCGATACCCATATGGCGGGCATTTACCCCTTCGATATTGAAAATAAGATATTCATCAGGAGTATTAGCAGTAGGATCCTTAATGTAACCTGTAGTCGTTTTATCATTCCATTGAGTAAAATAACCATTCAAATTAGCGGTGAAAGTACTGCTGCGATAACCATATCCGAGCTCAGCACTGTAAACTTTTTCGTTTACTGCCGTTGGGTTAATCAGGTTTTTATGATTCTGAAATACCGTGCTGAAATTGGGCTGGCGTTGCATATAACCACCATTTACAAATACATTATGGTGATCATCGATGTTATAGTTTGCACCTGCTTTTGCTGACACCCCCAAAAAATGACGCCATGCAGTAACCTGGTTTATGTTGTATGCCTTGGTTTCAAAAACCGAATTATAACCATAACCATCCATATAATCCCTATGCCTATCTTCCCATTGTTCAGCAACATCAGGGTTCGATTCCAGTTCAGTTTTAAAATCATCGGAAAAATATTGTGCAAAATCGTAACGGCGGTACGAACGGTTTGATATGGTTGCTGAAGCAAATGCTGATAGTTCATCGTTGTTGTATTCAGCCTGAAGGAATAAACCTTCCCATAAAACCTCACCATCGTTATCGTAATTAATTACGCCCCCTTGGCGCACCGGACGGTCGTAAAAGTTTACAGCATCGGAATTGGCACGGTCGTAAACAAAGTCGGCACCAAATAAGTCATCGGCTTGTTGCCAGTGTTCTCCGTAGTAATATCGTAAATCAACACCTGCCAGGTAATCAAAATTACCAACCGATTTCTTTAGTGTGGACAATCCGCCAAACCAACGGTGATTGTTGTATGAATTCTGGAAATAAAGTCCGGCACCATTGCCGTTAGCAGCATACTCAATGTTTTCCT
>JAQIDF010000025.1 GCA_027858145.1 Prolixibacteraceae bacterium
AAAATTAAAACTGAATACTTCATAACATAGTTGTTTTATAGGTCGTTTTCGCCTTTCACATAACCAAAGTTGGCCAGGATTCCACCATCAACATACAATACGTGGCCATTAACAAAGTCACTTGCATTTGATGCAAGGAAGAGAGCTGCATTACCAACATCCTCGGGCTCACCCCAACGTCCGGCCGGAGTACGGGTCATAACCAAATCGTTAAACGGGTGCCCACCCTCACGAATTGGAGCTGTTTGAGCTGTTGCGATGTAGCCAGGACCAATTCCATTAATCTGCAAATTGTATTTAGCCCACTCGCAGGTCATATTTTCGGTCAGTAATTTCAAACCACCTTTGGCCGCTGCATAGGCCGAAACGCCATTACGCCCATAAACACTCATCATTGAGCACATGTTAATGATTTTACCATTGCGGCGCTCGATCATCCCCGGAGCAACACGTTTTGCTACAATCAGTGGTGCAATCAGGTCAACATCAATTACCTGTTCAAACTCTTTTACAGGCATTTCCAGAATTGGAATACGCTTAATAATTCCGGCGTTATTTACCAGAATGTCGATAACGCCAACTTCCTTTTCAATTTGTGAAATTCCCTTATCCACATCTTCTTCTTTGGTAACGTCAAACACCAGAGTGAAAACGTCAATACCGTCTTTAGCATATTCTTTCTTGCACGAATCAAGTCTTTCCTGACTTAAATCGTTAACGCAAAGTTTTGCTCCAGCCTTGGCAAACATTTTACCAATAGCCATTCCAATTCCGTGTGTTCCTCCGGTAACTAGGGCTACCTTACCAGAAAGGTCATACAATTTTTCAATATCCTTGTTCATTTTCTTTTAATTTTAATTGTTTACAAAAAGTCTTCTCTTAAAGGAGTGAAACAATCAATAATACGCACATAAGATGTTAAACGCTGAATAGTATGCGGTATATTTGAAGGTATAGCAAACTTATCGCCAGCCTTCAGGTGTACTTTTTCGTCGTCTCCAACAAAAAGGTACACTTCACCATCGGCCAGATACGAAACCTGTTCGTGCGGATGTGAATGAAACGGGTCTGGCTTATTTGTCGGACCGTCAGAAAACTCGACATTAACCAGCATCAGGTTATCGGTATGTATTAACCTTCGTTCCACTTTATCGGCAACCTTATGTGATTGCATCTCGTCGTACTTATATGCGTATTGTTTATTTGCTTCACTCATTTTGTATAAGATTTAATATCTAAAACAATAATTATCTGATTTCATTGGGTTGACGTACGTCCATATCGGCATAGTCGAGGTTTTCACCTGCCATACCCCAGATAAAGATGTAATTTGAAGTACCGGCAGCACTATGGATACTCCAGTTAGGCGACAACACTGCCTGCTCATTTTGCATCCAGATATGACGGGTTTCGTCGGGTTGTCCCATGAAGTGGCAAATAGCTTGTCCTTTGGGTACTTCAAAATATAAGTATGCTTCCATACGACGGCTGTGTGTATGCACCGGCATGGTATTCCACACACTGCCTTCTTTCAGTTCGGTCATACCCATTTGTAATTGGCAGGTATCAACCAGTTCGTTAATAATTAACTGATTGATCTGACGTTCATTTGATTCTTTTAATGAACCTTTTTTAAGGACATTAGCTGTTTCCAGTGTCATTTTTTTACATGGATTTTCGCGGTGTGCCGGAGCTGAATTAATGTAGAAATGCGCCGGTGCATTTTTGTCGATTGACTCAAAAACTACATCTTTTGTTCCACGACCCAAATAAACAGCCTCTTTATATCCAAGTTCAAACACTTCTTTTTCGGTAATAACCCTTCCGGCACCACCAATATTGATGATACCCATTTCACGACGCTCTAGAAAGAAATCAGCTTTTAACTCATCAAACGGGTCGAGTTCTAATTTCTTTGTTACCGGAACAGCACCACCAACAATATAACGGTCGTACTGCGAATACGTAAGTGAAATCTGATCGTCAACCATTACGTTTTCAATCAAAAATTCATCACGAATCCGTTGCGTATCATATTTTTTAAAGTCCTCAGGATGGACTGCATAACGTGTTTCTGTTTTTACTGTCATAA
>JAQIDF010000037.1 GCA_027858145.1 Prolixibacteraceae bacterium
ATTGAATTATTAAACGAGGTTCGTAAAAACAAAGTTAAGTCAATAGCTGTTGATATTCCGCTGACGTTTATTTCGGAAGAGTTTATTAGTGAGTTAAATCAGCAATGTGACAAAAACAAAGGAAACACCCAGCTCGAATTCAATATTATTGATGCCGAAACAAAATCATCGATTCATTTGTTTTCTAGAAATGTTAAAATTGATCCCGCTGATGAATTTTTAGATTATTTAAGAAGTAAAGACGGGATTTTATTCAAAATCAATTAAATTTGTCATTTATTTTAAATCGAATACAAAATATAAAAACTTAATAATTATGACAATAGAAGTTAATGATGCGAATTTTGATGAGGTAGTTCTACAGTCTGATAAGCCCGTGTTGGTTGACTTTTGGGCAGAATGGTGCGGACCTTGCCGCATGGTAGGACCAATAGTTGAAGAGCTTTCGGGAGAATACGATGGGAAAGCAGTATGCGCTAAAATGGACGTAGATAGCAACCCTGCAATTCCGGCAAAATATGGTATCCGCAACATACCAACCATCTTGTTTTTCAAAAACGGCGAAGTAGTCGACAAACAAGTAGGTGCTGTACCCAAAACTGTTATCGCACAAAAAATTGATGCGCTAATGTAATTTCGAATTTATTTATTTCAATTCATATTGTAAAAGACTGTCACTCAATGGCAGTCTTTTCTTTTTACAGCTATTATTAAATCTATTTCAAGCTCCGCAACATAGAACTAAATTGAAGCTTCATTTATACAAAAAATTTTACCTTTGCGTTTCATAAAATTTCAAAAAAATAAAAAAAAATGAAACGTCAGGAAATCAAAGAAATTTTACAATCGGAAACAGTTGGAGATACCGTAAAAGTTAACGGATGGGTACGAACAAAGCGTGAAAGCAAAAATGTAAATTTCATCAATTTAAATGATGGAACCGTACTCGATAATTTACAAATTGTTGCAGATGTAAATATTTTTGGAAATGATATCCTGAGAAAGGTAAACACCGGAGCTGCACTTTCAGTTATTGGCGAACTGGTTGAGTCTCAAGGGCAACAAAACGTAGAGCTTATTGCCAAAGAAATTGAGGTAATTGGCGAGGCCGACCCCGACAAATATCCGCTTCAGCCCAAGCGACACAGCCTTGAATTTTTGCGCGAAATTGCCCACCTGCGTTATCGCACCAACACATTCAGCGCCATTGCACGGGTTCGGCATTCTATGATTTTTGCCGTTCATAAATTTTTCACAGAAAAAGGCTTTTTCAATATACATACACCAATAATCACCTCATCGGATGCCGAAGGAGCCGGAGAAATGTTCCAGGTATCGACACTCGATATGGGAAACCCACCACGCAAGGAAGACGGCAGCATTGATTACAGCGAAGATTTCTTTGGAAAGAAAACCAGCCTAACCGTATCAGGGCAGTTAGAAGGAGAATTGGCAGCATTGGCTTTATCAAAAATATATACTTTCGGGCCAACATTCAGGGCCGAAAATTCAAATACATCGCGCCACCTGGCCGAGTTTTGGATGATAGAACCCGAAATGGCTTTTTACGATTTGAACGACAACATGGACCTGGCCGAAGAGTTTTTAAAATACCTTATCAACTACGCGCTTGAAAACTGCCAAACCGATTTGAAATTCCTTAGCCAGCGCCAGCAACAAGAAGAAAAGAATAAGCCGCAAGACCAACGCACGATGGAACTCATCGAAAAATTGAATTTTGTGGCCGAAAACGAATTTGTACGCCTTACATATACCGATGCCATCAATATTCTTCAAAATTCAAAACCGGCCAAAAAAGGTAAATTTAAATACCCGGTTGAAGGTTTTGGCACCGATTTACAAAGCGAACACGAACGCTATCTGGTTGAGAAACATTTCAAAAAACCTGTTATTCTAATCGATTACCCGGCCAACATTAAAGCTTTCTACATGAAAGTAAATGAAGACAATAAGACCGTTGCAGCAATGGACGTGCTGTTCCCACAAATTGGCGAGATTATTGGTGGTTCGCAACGCGAAGAGCGCTACGATATTCTGGTTGAAAAAATGAAAGCCATGAACATACCGCTCGAAGACATGAACTGGTATCTGGATACACGCCGTTATGGGTCGGCACCACACAGTGGCTTTGGTTTAGGTTTTGAGCGCTTAATTACATTCGTTACCGGTATGACCAACATCCGCGACGTGATACCTTTTCCACGCGCACCCAAAAACTGCGAATTTTAAGGACAACATTCAACAAAATATCATTAAAACCGGGTCAACACATACAACCCGGTTTTTTTTCACCAAAAACACCAGCCAAACACCGGTAAAAAAGCGCTCTTTTGCATGTTTTGTGCATAATTAAGCACTATTTTTTATAAATTTATCGCATTAAACCATTAAACAGGAAAAACAAGAATGGCCGGACAAAAGCTCACTATACAACAAAAGCTTCTTCAGAAGTTATCACCGCAACAAATACAAATGATAAAGTTGCTGGAGCTTCCTGCTATTCAACTCGAACAAAGGGTTAAACGCGAGCTGGAAGAAAATCCCGTACTGGACGTTGATGATAATCACCGGGAAGGGGAGCAGCGTGAAGAGGAAGACAAAGAACCCAAGGAAGATACCAATGATGATATTTCGATTGAAGAATACCTGACCGACGAACCGTCGTATAAATACAAAACCAACAACTACTCGAAAGACGATAAAAAAGAGGATATTCCGTTTAGCATTGGTTCAACTTTTCATGAATACGTGGCTGAACAACTCGGATTGATAAGCCTCAATGAACACGAACAAGCCCTTGCTGAGTATATTATCGGAAATGTTGACGAAGACGGTTACCTCCGCCGTGATGTGGAATCGATGGTTGACGACCTGGCATTTTCGATGAACATTGAAGTAGGTGACGAAGAAATGGAGCGAATTGTTGGGGTAATTCAGGAACTTGACCCACCGGGTATTGGTGCACGCGATCTTCGCGAATGCTTGCTCATTCAACTAAAACGAAAGGAACATCAAACAGAAGTTGTAGAAAATGCCATACGGTTAATACGTGACTTTTTTGATGAATTTTCGAAAAAGCATTACGACAAAATCATGCAACGCCTCGACATCGATGAAGAAGAACTTCGTGATGCCATGGAGGAAATCATGCATCTTAATCCCAAACCCGGTAGTTCTCACAGTAGTCCGGCCAGTAGCAACAACCAGATTGTAATACCCGATTTCACCCTAGAAGTAGTTAATGGAGAGTTGCAGGTTTATCTCACCCGGGGCAATATTCCCGATCTCAAGGTAAGTTCGCATTATGCCAATATGCTAAAAGCATATAATGAAAATAAGAAAAAGCGGTCGAAAGACCAGAAAGAAGCCATCACCTTTGTAAAACAAAAGCTCGATAGTGCCAAGTGGTTCATTGATGCCGTAAAGCAACGCCACCAAACGTTGTTGCTTACCATGAATGCCATTCTTGAATACCAAAAAGATTTTTTTGTCGAGGGGGATGAAAACAAACTAAAACCCATGATACTGAAGGATATTGCCGAAGAAACCGGCCTTGACATATCAACCATATCCAGGGTATCGAACAGCAAATACATACAAACTCATTTCGGGATATACGCATTAAAATATTTCTTCAGCGAAAGCATGCACGATCAGTCGGGCGAAGAAGTTTCAACACGTAGAATAAAGGGTATTTTAAAAGAAGTAATTGAAAACGAGGACAAGCGCAAACCCGTTACAGACGATAAGCTGGCCCAGATTTTAAAAGAAAAAGGATTCCCGATTGCTCGCCGTACAGTTGCCAAGTACCGCGAACAACTAGGCATTCAGGTTGCCCGTTTGAGAAAAATATTATAAAATCAGAAGAATGACTAAGATACTGAAAAACACATCACAATTATTTTCTTTTATATTCAATCCTTTTTTGATGCCAACAATGGGGTTTTTAATTGTTTACATTAACATGCCCGGCGTTGAACTGTATACCCCGAAAATGCGCAATATTCTGACAGGAATTGTGTTTGTTTCAACATTTGTATTACCCATATTTTTTGTAATGCTGATGGCTGCAAGCAAGCGTATCAACTACAATATGATGCACCACAGGGAACGTTTGTTACCCTATATTTTCAGTGCATTTAGTATTTTACTTGGTGCCCAGCTAATGGGCAAACTGCCAGTTCCGAATGTTTATAAAACATTCATGCTGGCTACATGCCTTATTCTTATCATCTTATTTTTTATCACCATGAAATGGAAAATTTCGGGACATGCTTCGGGCATGGGTGGTTTCACAGCTTTATTAATAGCCGTTTCACTGAAATATGGAATTGACCTGGCTGGATTTATTATTGCAGCAGTAATTGTATCGGGATTTGTATGCACTTCAAGGTTGTACCTGAAAAAACACAACCCCGCACAAGTATATGCAGGGTTTGGAATCAGTTCTGTTTTTATGTTTTTAATTATTTACTTTTTGTAAACAATCATGGCGCCACTGTAGATACCGCCTTTTTCTTTTAATTCTTTCAACGATTTCCTGGCACTTTCAATAGAATCAAACGACTGCACCGCTAATTTATACCAGCCATCGTCGTTTGTCATAATAATTGCAGGCTTCAAACCTTCCGCTTCCATTACTTCTTTCTGAGTAATAGCGAAATCCTTAACAGTGTAACTTGCCACTACAATAAAGTAAGGTGCATCAACATCAACAGGTTTCACCACTTCTTCCTTCACTTTAGGTTCAGATTCCTTTACAGCTACGTTTTTAGTAGTATCAACAACCTCTGTAGCTTTATCCTTTTCTGCCGGTTCATAATAATCATAATCGTCGGCCGGTTTTTTACGGCACCCGGCTACGATTAAAATAAATACAACCGAAATGATAACATATATTCTCATGACTTCTCAATTTTTGGTTATTACTTAATGCATGTGTATATAATAAACAAAATAAAAGAAAAAAGTGCAATAAGAAGAGCCTTTTTCCTGATGACGTACTATAAAAAATACTACTCAACAAATTTATAGCCAATTCCTTTGAGCGTTTTTATATGCTCATCCCCTATTTTTTCGCGAAGTTTACGTATATGCACATCGATGGTACGGTCACCTACTATCACTTGCTCACCCCATACCGATGAATAAATTTCCTCACGGGTAAATACTTTTCCGGGTTTGGAAGCCAGCAACGATAGCAATTCAAATTCTTTACGCGGCAAAACCATTTCCTGGTTGTCTACCGATATCAAATAACGTTCACGATCTATTACGATCCCACCTATTGTAATCAGGTTATCACTTACAACAGGTTCATTTTCTTCAATAAGCTGTGAACGTTTCATAAGTGCCCTAACACGGCTCAGCAATACTTTCGGCCTTATTGGTTTTGTTATATAATCATCAGCACCGGCTTCGAAACCGGCAATCTGTGAATAATCTTCACCTCTGGCTGTTAGAAATGCAATAACCGTGCTTTTCAATTTTGGTTTTTTCCTGAGTTCTTCACAGGTTACAATACCATCCATTTCGGGCATCATAACATCAAGAATAATTAAATCAGGCTCTTTTTTTTCAGCAATCTTTATCGCATCTTTTCCATTTTGTGCGGTATAAACCTTGTAGCCTTCTTTTTCGAGATTATAACTAATAAATTCCAGTATATCAACCTCGTCATCTACCAGAAGGATTTTTTTTTCTTCACTCATAACATATGCTTTATAACGGCTGTTAAATTACAATTGCAATATAAACTTGTGGTTAATTGATCTTTAATTTAACTAAATTAATCTAATTTTCTGCTTTCTGCAAGGTAAAGTTAAAAGTTGTTCCAATATCAACCTGACTTTTTACATTTATTGTCTGATCATGTGCTTCAATAATATGTTTCACAATTGCAAGTCCAAGCCCTGTGCCCCCCTGTTCTCGGGAACGATGTTTGTCGGCCCGGTAAAAACGTTCGAATATTCTCGTTTGATGTTCATTTTCTATACCAATCCCATTATCTTTTACTTCAACCATAATTTGATCGTTCATATCGAAAAAGCTCACTTTAACCCATCCTCCCTTTTTTCCATATTTGATTCCGTTAACAACAAGGTTACCAACAACCTCCAGCATTCTCTTTCTGTCGCCGTATACCATCACAGGCTTATCGGCTTTAGCATTCAGTTTCAGTTTAATATTCCGCTCTTTAGCAAGCATGTGTTCAATTTCGAATACATCCTCAACCAATTTATTCAGGTTGAAGTTCTCAAAATTCAGCTTTAACTCACCAGACTCTAACTTTGTAACCGACTCAAGATCTTCAACTATCGAAATCATCCGGTCAATACTTTTTACCGTACGTTTCAAATAAAGCTGATTAATCCGGGCATCATCAATCCCCCCTTCAATTAAAGTTAAAATATATCCCTGAATATTGAAAATCGGGGTTTTCAGCTCGTGAGAAACATTTCCCACAAATTCTTTTCGGTAACGTTCAAGTTCCTTTAAACGTTTGATTTCATCCTGTTTATGTGTGGCCCACTTGCGAACTTCAGCATTTACATCAAAGTTCATCGGATAGCGAATACTAAGCTCACGTGCTTTTTTGACCTCTTGCACCGGTACTTCTCTAATGATTTTAAAAATAGGCTTAAGCCTGTTTTCAACAACATTAATGAAAAAATATGTTGACACTAAAAAAACTATAATTAATAATACAACAAAAAGGAGCATATAATGCCAAAACTCTTCAATAATGTAATGTGTGAAAATAATTACAACACCCGACACTATTGAAGCAATCACCAATGCAAGCCAAAATGCTATTAACCTGGGACGCAAACTTTTCATACGTTTAAAATTTATTTCTCGTAAAGATATCACAGAACACCAAAAACCTGCATACAAAATTAAAAGAAAAACAACGCGAAAATACTGGCTTACAAACTTTACCTTTAGTTAACATTTTTTTAAAGCCCCCACAATATACATCATTATAAATGCTCGTAATTTGGCACCCGTAAAAATGTGGGAAATAATATGTTTATTTTTAAAAATGTAGAAAAATGAGTGAGATCTATTTAATTCTGATAGTTGTACTATTCGCGTTGGCAATATCCGACTTAATTGTAGGGGTAAGTAATGACGCTGTGAACTTTCTAAACTCTGCTGTTGGCTCAAAGTCAGCACCCAAGTGGGTTATTTTCGGTGTTGCCAGTCTTGGCGTTCTTGCCGGAGCTACATTCTCGAGTGGTATGATGGAAGTTGCCCGAAAGGGTATCTTCAATCCTGAGATGTTTGCTTTTGCCGATATTATAATCATCTTCCTCGCAGTTATGATAACTGATGTCGTTCTGCTTGATTTGTTTAATACATTTGGAATGCCAACCTCAACAACAGTTTCCATTGTGTTCGAGTTGTTAGGGTCTGCTGTTGCAGTTTCATTAGTAAAAATCAGGCAACTGGGTGATTCACTTTCGGCTCTGGGCGAATATATCAACTCAGACAAAGCACTACTCATTATAACGGGCATTTTGCTTTCCGTTGTCATTGCATTTACCATAGGTGCAATTGTACAGTGGATAACCCGTGTTTTGTTTTCTTTCCGTTATGACAAACGTTTTAAAATGTTTGGAGCATTGTATGGGGGAGTTGCCATTGCTGTCATTACCTACTTCATGATTATTAAAGGTGCAAAGGGCGCATCCTTCATGTCGGAAGAAACGGTTTTGTACATTAAGCACAACATGATGGTAATACTAGCCGGCAGCTTTGTAGCGTGGACCGTATTATTACAATTATTACGCTGGTTGTTCAAAATAGATATTCTTAAAGTTATTGTACTGGTAGGCACATTTGCATTAGCCATGGCTTTTGCCGGAAACGACCTTGTCAACTTCATTGGAGTTCCGCTGGCCGGTTTCGAATCGTTTAAAGCATGGACCGCTTCAGGCGCACCAGCCGATTCCTTTTCGATGGGAATGTTGGCAGGCAAGGTAAAAACACCAACGTTTATGTTGCTAATAGCCGGACTGGTAATGGTGGTAACATTAATTATGTCGAAAAAAGCACAAAGCGTTGTTAAAACATCTCTCGACCTCTCTCGTCAGAATGAAGGAGATGAACGTTTTGGATCGTCTGCCCTATCCCGTATGCTTGTACGTAATAGTGTCCGCATTGACGAATTCAACAAAAAATTTATGCCGAGCGCTCTTAACCGCCGAATTCAAAAACAATTTGAACCGGCGCCTGTAAACGATTCAATTGCGGTTGCTGACCGGCCTGCATTTGATAAATTAAGGGCCGCTTCAAACCTAATCGTTGCCAGTATCCTTATTTCAATCGGTACATCGTTAAAATTACCGCTTTCAACAACCTATGTTACATTTATGGTTGCTATGGGCACATCGCTGGCCGATAAAGCCTGGGGGCGTGACTCGGCAGTTTACCGTATATCAGGTGTGTTTAGTGTAATTGGCGGATGGTTTCTTACTGCGCTCATTGCATTTACCGTAGCGTTTATCGTGGCCCAGATTCTTATATGGGGCGGTTTCTACGCTATCTTTGCAATGGCAGCAATCGCGCTATTTGTCATTATTCGCACCCAAATAGTTTTCCGTAAGCGTTCAGCAAAAAACAAAGAAAATGAAGAAGAAGCAATGGAACAAAACATCAACACAACCATTGTTCTTGAAAAATGTAATAAAAACACGGTTAAAGCCATTATCGCCACTTCAAAAGCTTATTTCCTTTGTTTTGAAGGCTTCTTTGAAAACGACAGGCAGCAATTGAAAAACGCGATGAAAGAAAGTGATGATTTTAACGATAAAGCTAAAAGGCTAAAAGATACCGTTTACAAAAGCATATCGAAACTACAACAAGACTCTGTTGATACCGGGCATTTTTATGTACAGGTTGTCGATTACCTGAGAGAAATGGCACACTCGCTTAATTTCATTGTGAATCCGGTTTATACGCACTTTGAAAATAACCATAAACCATTTGAGAAAGATCAGATTGATGATTTTAATGAGTTTGCAACTGAACTAAATGAGTTCTTCAACCATGCACTTCACATTTTAAAAGAAGAAAAATTTGATCAATTGGATGAGCTTATTAAAATGCGTGAAGATTTGTTTACCAAGCTTAAAAAGATTGAGAAGAAGCAAATTAAACGCCTCAAATCAAAAGATGTTTCAACGCGTAACTCTATGTTATACTTCAATGTTATTAGCGAAACGAAAAACCTTCTGTTACATTTAATCAATGTAGTAAAGGCACAACGCGACTTTATTGTTGAAACCGCTGAGAGTACTGACAGTGAAGAATAGAAAAAATTCACAATGCAATAAAACAAAAATAGCTGCAATTATTATTGCGGCTATTTTTGTTTTATTGCTTCAATATACTTCCTGTACACAACGGGGTTCTCAAGTTTAGGAGTTTTCACCTCAAATACAGAGGCTTTTTCTGAATGAATAAATTCATCAAACTGTTTTTCGATTTCTTCAACTCCTTCAGCATAATAATAATCCAAACCAAAGGCCTCAACCATTTTTCTGACATTTACCGGATGAGATGTTTCAACATACTCATTAAAACCATCAATCAATGAGGGACCCTCTAACAATCGAAATATGCCACCGCCTGAATTATTTATTAGAATTATCCTCAAATTTGACGGTAAGTTTTTATTCCACATCGCGTTCGAGTCATAAACAAAGCTCAGGTCGCCAACAAAAACGCAAGTCAGCAACTCACTTTGCGATGCATATCCTGCAGCTGTTGACAAACATCCATCAATACCCGACACCCCCCTGTTGGCAAACACTCCAGTCAGTTTATCCAATTCAAAAAGTTGCCCATAACGAATCGGACTGCTATTTCCAAAATGAACTACAGCACCATCGGGTATCTTATTCAAAAAAATATCAAAAGCCTTTACATCTGAGAACGCTGCATTTTTTACAAA
>JAQIDF010000040.1 GCA_027858145.1 Prolixibacteraceae bacterium
CCCGGTATAAAAACGATCTATCTTATTGCTGTATAGAATATAAACATGGTACATTTTGATTGTCTGGATATTTATAAACACAAAAAAAGAGAACGATATTCGTCCTCTTTTTTGTGACCCAGCTGGGTCTCGAACCCAGGACCCCATCCTTAAAAGGGATGTGCTCTACCAACTGAGCTACTGAGTCATTATTATCTCTAACAATATATCTTTTTCAATGTTTCAAAAATTAGATGATTTTTTGAAGAAAAAGTAATATTTATGATTTGAAACAAAAAAGTGACTCAGCTGGGTCTCGAACCCAGGACCCCATCCTTAAAAGGGATGTGCTCTACCAACTGAGCTACTGAGTCATTTTCTTATTTTTTATATCTAAAGAACCTAAACCTTAAAAGGTATTTATCTACTTTGAGCAGCATTGAAATGCTTGTTTTTCCCTTAAAGGCGGTGCAAAAATACGTGAATTTTCTTTTGCTCCAAATATTATCAGTCCCTTTTTTTAAAAAAACACAGGCTTAAGCTTTAAAGTTTTAAAAAAGAGAAACTTATTAGTTTGTAAAAATTTTCATATTAATTAAATATTCAAAGTTTGCTTTCTATATAGAAGAACTTATAAAAAAGTCTTAGTAGCACCATTGGAATAGCATTCCGCTTTGTGGAAGAGGTGCTTGGTTCTCAGGTTAACTATCATAACTGTTGATTCACAAGAAAGCCTGTTCATTTGAGCAGGCTTTTTTTGTTGATTTTTGTGTCAAAATCCCTTCCAGTGTTGAGTTTCTATTCAATGAGAAAATCAAAAATGATACGATAAGTCAGAATGATTAATAATCATAGATATTTATAACTTTGAATCACAAATAAAATATAGGATGTCTCAGCAATAAGAAGACTTTGAGATAATTTTATGATGTAATTTTTTATATATCTAACTATGAGAAAATTAATCTGTTTATTATGTGTTATTGGGATGGTAGGTCTGCAAGATGTACATTCCCAGGAGTTTGAGTTAATACCCGCCGGGTATTTTCAGAATAAAGGTGTTAATGTAATGGCCTTCGATGACATTTACCCCGAAGGGCATCAGGGTGGCGTATCCCTTATTATGCATGGGCACCGAGTAGCAACCAATGGTGATATAAGGCTTGAACCTACGCCCGGGCAATGGCAACCGGTGCCATTGCAGCGCGATCGGAAAATTGATCCGGAGAATAACACCATTACGGCTTTTATGAGTTACCCCGATTCATCGAGGCATATGACCGGTTTTAACCCTATGGTATATCCCGATCTGGTGTTTAATTACACGGTAACCGTAACAGGAGAAAAAGATGCTGTAATTGTAACTGTTGATTTGGACCGTCCGATACCTGAGCAATTCGTTGGTAAAGTGGGCTTCAACATGGAGCTATTCCCCGGTGCCCTTTTTGGTAAACCATGGATTATGGATGATAAATCGGGTGTTTTTCCTCTACAGCCCAATGGGCCAACCCGAAATGAACCGTCTAATCATAAACACCAGGGTGATTTTAACCCCGAAGGAAAGGCATCCCTTGAACAGCTTGCAGGTGATGGCTATAGCCCTGTAATTGCCGACGATATTGTCGCTGAACCTTATGCTATCGGTAGAAAATTTGTGGTTCGTCCTGACGATCCATATAACAGGTTTGTGATTGAATCGGAAACTACCGATCTTAAATTGTACGATGGCCGTATGAATCACAACAACGGATGGTTTGTAGTTCGCAGTGAAGTGCCGGCCGGGAAAACAAAAGGAGCTATCAAGTGGGTGATTACCCCCAATGTAGAGGAAGAATGGCTGTACAAACCTGTTGTTCAAACGTCGCAGGTTGGTTATCACATCAATCAGTCTAAAGTTGCAATTATTGAACTCGATAATAGGGATGATGAGCGTTATCAACCTTCGCTGTATAAATTTACTAAAAATGGCGAAGAGCAGGTTTTGGTTAAGGATGCTGAAGAATGGGGGGATTTTTTACGTTATAATTATTTGAAATTTGATTTCACCGAAATAAAAGATCCCGGGCTGTATCAGGTTCGCTACAACAATTCAGAGTCTTCAGTATTCCGCATCGACCAGGATATATATGAACGTGGGGTTTGGCAACCGGTATTAGAGTATTTTCTGCCAGTACAAATGTGTCACATGCGTGTGAACGAAAAGTACAGGGTATGGCACGATGTCTGCCACATGGACGATGCCCGCATGGCTCCGGTTGATTTTAACCATATCGATGGTTACAGGCAGGGGGAATCAACAATGACAGAATACGCATCCGGTGACAAAGTTCCGGGCTTAAACATAGGTGGTTGGCACGATGCCGGTGATTTCGATTTGCGTGTAGAATCACAAGCCGGCGAAACCTATATTTTGTCGCTTGCCTACGAAGCTTTTAATATTGACTATGATGTTACGTCAATTGATCAGCATAAACGTGTTACAGAAATTCATGAACCGGATGGAAAAGCTGATTTGCTTCAGCAAATCGAAAACGGTGCATTAACGGTGCTTGCCGGATATAATTCGCTGGGACGTTTGTATCGGGGGATCATCTGTAACGATTTGAGACAATATGTGATGTTGGGAGATGCTGCTGCTATGACGGACAACGAGACGGGTAACGATGATGACCGCTGGGTTTTTACAGAAGATAATCCCAGACGGGAATTAACAACTGCGGCTCAAATGGCTGCTACATCGCGCGTATTGAAAGGTTTTAACGATACGTTGAGCCAACAGGCTTTAAACTGTGCAGTGGAATTGTATGATATAACGGATGTTAATGAACATTCTAAAACTGCAAAAATACATGCTGCAAGTGAGTTGTTCCTTACAACCAGAGATGATATATACAAAAATTATTTATTGGCAGAAAAGGATTTTATTACTGAAAACATTACACGGGTAGGATGGTACCTGGGACGGACAGAAAAGAAGATGGACGACCCGGATTTTACAAAAGCTGTTCGCACTGCCATGGTTGAGCTAAATGATCAAATTGAAGAACAGGGAGATGAAACTCCGTATGGAATTCCATACCGTCCGCATATATGGGGCGCTGGCTGGAATATTCAGTCATTTGGGTTCCGGCAATATTTCTTACATACTTCTTATCCCGATATCTTTAAATCGGAATATGTTTTTAACGCGCTGAATTTCATTTTGGGATCTCATCCCGGCACAAATACATCATCTTTTGCTTCGGGTGTTGGTGCCCGTTCTGCAACAGTAGGTTATGGTTTAAACAGAGCCGATTGGTCTTATATTCCCGGTGGTGTAATATCTGGCACTGCACTTATCAGACCCGATTTTCCTGAACTTTTGGAATTTCCTTATTTGTGGCAACAAGTAGAATATGTAATGGGTGGTGGTTCTTCTCATTATATGTTCCTTGTATTGGCGGCTCAACAATTACTGAATGATGAGTAGATGATGGTCAAGCAAGTCAAGATTTCTGGATCAAATTAAGATTAGGGTGGATGATTTTATTTTTATAACTTATCAACCACAAAAAAAATTAAAGCCACGAATGCCCGAATAGTAATGTCTAATATTATTTAAGTGTTTCAGGATGTAAACTTTCATTGATCGTAATCTTTGGAAAGCTAAAACTTAACTCCAAACGAATGATAAAATAAACACGAAATAAATTCCGATTGCTATCGGAATAATATTCGTGCTTTCGTGGCAATTTTTTCGATGAATACAGCTTAATTTTGCTTCCTTAGTGTTATGGATGAAACTAGCATGATCAGCTAGCTGAATACCACATATGATTACCCCTATGTATTGGGGGGTGAGTTCCCTTGAAACAATCGGGTAAGCTATGAACCACTTTTGAAAAT
>JAQIDF010000052.1 GCA_027858145.1 Prolixibacteraceae bacterium
AGTGTTATGGATGAAACTAGCATGATCAGCTAGCTGAATACCACATATGATTACCCCTATGTATTGGGGGGTGAGTTCCCTTGAAACAATCGGGTAAGCTATGAACCACTTTTGAAAATTATAACGAATGGATAAGATTATTATGTGTCCACCCCAATTATGAAGTGATCCAAATTTATATAAATGCGATAACGGAGTTAATCGTTACTATTCATAAAGCCATTAATTCGCTCATTGATATCATCTTGTATTTTTTTAATCGATTCTCTGAATTTACTACCCTGGCCATTAATAGAGTTTCCAACCCTTTTAGTGATCAGGTCATAATTGTTAATCAGTGTGACGGCTACTTCTTTGCTCTCGTTTAACAGCTCAATAGTAGCATCTCCGGCCGATTTTTTCTTGTATTTAATTGGGTTTGTGAGTCCGTCAAGTAATAAGTATTTTATACGTTTCCCGTTTGCCTGGTAGTAAAGGTTAATGTATGTTTCAACTCCAAAACGAATATCACGTATGTCCTCTAAAATTGGTATGAGATCCTTTTTGAACATGGCACGTTCACCGGTTAATGAACGAAACGGGTTTACGCGGTAGTCGATGAATGTTTCAGATGGAGTTCCCAATACCATATCAGCTTCAGGTACATCTACAGCAATAGGAGATAATAGTTGTTCAAAATGTTCTTTCTTAATGCCTGTTATATCGGCATCAAAAAATAAAATGATTTCGTTATTTGCTTCTTCAACCCCGGTTACCATGGCATGGCTTTTTCCTTTATTTTCGGGAATTAATATGTAATTTATTTCAAACTCTTTTTTTAAGTTTATGATAATATTTTGAGTGTCATCAGTTGAGCCGTCATCCACCACAACTACCTCAGCACCTATGACAAAATCGTGGCATTTGCGTATTACATACTCAACGTTTTTTTCTTCGTTATACGTACAAATAACAATACTTACCTTTTCGTTTTTTGTTTCCATTTCTAAGTTTTGTAAGGTTATTATCTATATTCCTGTACTTCAAAAATTTTATTTCTGTAACTACGTGGCGTTTCATGGGCATGTTTTTTAAAAACACGGGTAAAATGCGATGCTTCGCTAAAGCCTGTTTTATACATAACATCGGCAATATTGTAATTTTTGTTGGTTAGCAAAGCACATGCTTTATGAACACGGTATTCATTCAGAAATTTTATAAAAGTTTTACCTGTTACTTTTTTGAAAAACCGGCTGAAAGAGGTTTCGGTTAATCCGGCTTTTCCGGCTATTTCGCTAAGTTGAATGCTACGATGATAGTTTTCAGCTACAAATTTGTTGATTATACCTATTCTGTAGTACGAATTTGAATGTTCATTGGCATGAATTGCATTGGAGTTTAACAAAGTATAATCCTTTGAAGCTGCCATTTTCCCAATTATATCAATTAGGCTGATTAATCGTTTGTACCGATTGATTTTTGGCAGATTTTCAATTTCGTTGCTTATACGTTTTTTCAATTTTTCTCCAAATAGAATGCCTTGTTTAGAACGTTCCAATAAATCTGACACAAACAACATTTCATTAAAGGCTGAAAGTTTTTTTTCTAAAAATGTCCGGCTCATTTGAATAACCACGGCATAATTATTTCTATGGTTGTGATTTCCGATAACCGAGTGGGGGATATTTGGTCCAATCATTAACAAGGTGCCACTATTATAATGTGAGAAATGACTTCCAATCCTTTGTTCTGCCGTTCCGTTTTTGATATAAACAATCTCGTATTCAGGGTGTAAATGCCAGAATGGCTCTGTAGGGCCATATGGAATTCCGGCAATTACAAAAGAATTAATCGGGTCGTGTGGTATTTTTTCAATAATGGGCTCCATAAATGACAATATAAATCAAAAACTTGACAATAACGGGCAAAATTATGCTGAAAATACATTTTATATTTGAACTATACAAAAATGAACATTAACCTGTTATCAAAGTAATTGCTCATTACATGTAAAAATGAGTGATTTATAGATCAAAGATCCTTTAATAGAAGAAATTATTTAGAGTAAGTGAAGGGGATTGTTTAATTAGGAAGGGCGCCTTTAGCGCCCTTTTTTTATGTTTTAAAATTTCACATTGAAACCAATACCCAGTATTTCTTTAAATTGAATTTTCGGGCTTCCGTCAATTTTGATGTTATCATCATAAATCATGCGGGTGTTGATACTTGCATTCAGGAAGTCGTTAATTTTCATATTGATGCCAACCTTCCAATCTACATCAACATTTTGCGGGTTGTCAATATAGTTAGAAAACAATCCCAACTCTGATGTTAAGCCAACATTTTTTACAACTTCAACATTAAGTATTGTTTTTAAGCTTGCTCCCAGCTCAAGCCGGGTTGTAGCTCCTTCATCCAAACCATACGAAGTTTCATCAATTTCATCGTCGGCAACAATGGTCATTTTTCCAGTAGCCGGTGAAATCATGGCCGAAAACTTATCGTTTGGCTTGTAATCCATACCCAGCGCCAGTAACAAATCGGCTGGAGCAAATAAATTAGATGTTATGGTAGTATCTCCATCAGCGTAGCTGTAACCAGGTGCAAACTGCGATTTGAATGCCAGCGAGGCACTGTAAAACCAATGTTTGCTTGCCTTAATGCCCAGTTTCGATTGCAGGTCAATTATATCTTCGCTTTTCTGCAAGGTTTGACCTTCAATCTTCGAAAGTCCGTATCCTACGTCAAAGCGGTTTTCCCACGCAGTGTTGTCTCTGTTGTAATTGGCAAATAGTTGCAGCTTTGTTACGCCCGAAACGGCATTCTGACCTCCAGAAGCCCAGTTCGATAATGAAACCTGTGTGAAATTAAAAGCATAATTGCCACCTTTTGTCCAGTTTGTTGTATCAGCATCCTGTGCTTTTGCTAGTAATGAAGAAATAATGAATGTAATTACTAATAATGTTCTCTTCATTGTTTGTTATTGATTTTTAACGTGTACGTCCATCTGAGGATAAGGAATGTTGATGCCTTGTTTGTTGAACTCTTTAAATACTACTTCATTGGTATTGAAAAACACGCTCCAGTAATTTGGTGCTTCAACCCATGCCCGAACGACAATGTTCACCGAACTGTCGGCCATTTCACTAAGGGCGATAAATGGTGCTGGTTCTTTCAAAATCAGCTCGTTCGATTCAATTATTGATTTTAGGATTTCTTTTGCTTTGTCAATATCATCATCATAGCTGATGCCAAAAGTAAAATCAACCCTGCGTGTAGCTTCTTTAGAGTAGTTTACAATTGATTCAGAATAAATTTTCCCGTTTGGAATAATGATGATACGATTATCGGGCGTATTCAGGATGGTATTAAAAATCTGAATTTCTTTAACCGTACCTGAGTGTCCTGAAGCTGTAATGTAGTTTCCTACTTCAAAGGGTTTAAATATCAGTACCATAACGCCACCGGCAAAATTCTGGAGCATGCCCGAAAGCGCCATGCCAACAGCCAGTCCTGCAGCAGCTAACAGGGCAATAAAAGATGTCATTTGAATGCCTACCATGGTCATAATGCTTATAACAAGCATTATTTTCAACAGTATAGAAGCAAACGACTTGATAAAACCGGCCAGCGAGGGGTCATCTATCTTTTTGCTTAAAGTTTTATTTAACGATCTGGTAATGATTTTGATAACCCATAGTCCGACGATTAATACAATAATAGCTCCAATAAGTTTAATACCGTAAATGCTTATAAAATTAGCTACATTATCCCATAAGCTTGTTAGCGTTACTTCGTCCATAATTATAGTTTTAATTTAAAATGAAAATCAATATAACTATTTTCGATGGAAAATAGTTTAAAAAAAATAAAGA
>JAQIDF010000079.1 GCA_027858145.1 Prolixibacteraceae bacterium
ATCTCCGGATGTAGATTTAGCAGGGCAGCCTGTCTTCTCAGACTTGAGGTAGCTATGATGTCAGATGGAGAAAGATCGTTGATTTTTTTGCCGTTGAGGTTAACCAGTGCATCGCGAAATTCGCCGCGTTCGAGAACTGCACCAAGTTCTAACCCTTCGGGCAGGGAAGTGGGCAGATCTTTCAGGCTGTGAACAGCAATATCAGCTTCCTGATTGAGTAGAGCCACTTCAATTTCTTTGGTAAAAAGGCCTTTGTCCCCGATTTTTGATAGTGCTACGTCGAGTATTTTATCACCTTTGGTTTGGATGATTTTTATTTCAACCTGCAATGCCGGATGAGCCATTAACAAAGCTGCTTTTGTTTTTTCGGCCTGGTAAAGTGCTAGTTTGCTGCCGCGGGTGCCAATTATGATTTTATCCTTCATTTAATTGTTTTATTTTAATAAAGGTTTGTAAATCAATAGTTCGTTAATGTTTTTTAAGTTATTGACAATGAGTTGTTTTGTGTTTCGATGTTGTATTTATTTAAAATGCTGATAATTAGTGCATTCCGAACAGGTCTATTGTCTCATGTCTATAATCTAACGATCTATTGTAAATAGTAAGCGCCGAATATTTAGGGCGGTTAATCCTCGCGCCGGTTTATATCCTCAATCTGAAACAAATCATTAATAATTTCCAGCGAATGGGTTTTTTTCCCGTTATCGGTGATGTCTTTCAGATTTTTGATAAGTAGCCGGGTGTAACGGCTTACAATGTGTTTGGTGTATTGATGAACGGCGTCTTTAACTTCGGTCGAGTCGAAGTGCCTGAATGATTCCAATTCTTGTTTATGAACAGCATTCAGATTTTTCGATATTGAGCGAATGGCGGGTCGTAACGAGCGGCTAATCATCCATTCATTAAATTCATCAGTAATTTGATTAATAATGAGTTCGGCTTTTTCTGCTGATTTTTTCCTGTTTTCGGTATTCTGGTCAATTACATTTTGCAGGTCATCAATTGCGTAAAGCTGAATGTTATCAAATTCAGCAATAGTCTCTTCAATGTTACGGGGCATTGATAGGTCGATAAAAATTTGCCGGCGTGTTGCTGCCGCTTTTTTCACCATTGTTTCTGTGATGATATAGTGCGGTGCACCTGTTGCTGTTATCACAATGTCATGCATGCCAAGTTCATCTTCAATATTAAGATAATTTGAAACTCTTGAATTGAATTTTTCGGCAAGTGGTTCAGCCTTTTTCTTTGTTCGATTAATAATGGTTGATTGTCCTATTCCCCTTTTTACCATGTTTTGCAGTGCCAGGCTGCCGGTATCGCCAGAACCTACAATGAGTACCGATTTATTGTTCAATTCGCCAAATTGTTGGGTGCAAAGCTCAACTGCGGTACTGCTTACCGATAAATTGCCAAGTTTAATGCCGGTTTCGGTACGTGCACGTTTTCCGGCTTCGAATGATTTCTGGAACAGGCGCATCAAAACAGCATCGGTTAAGGCGGCATTAGTGCAATTCAGGTAAGCATCTTTTATTTGCCCGATGATTTGATCCTCGCCAATAATCATTGAATCGAGGCCTGCAGCTACCGTAAATAAATGTTTTACGGCATCGGAATCGAATTTATAGTAGAAGTATCTGGAACACTCACATTCGGCATTTTTAAAATTTTTAATGGCTGCAATAACTTTATCAGTCGCAGTGAGTTTATCGTATTTGGTTTGAGAAAAATACAATTCGGTGCGGTTGCAGGTTGAAACCAAAACGATATCAGAGATGTCGGTTTCCTGTTGGAGAAAATCTGCAAAAGGAACAATCTCTTCTTTTAAAAAAGTAAATTTCTCTCGTTTCTCAACAGGTGCAGTTTTATAGCTGATGCCAATTATACCAATCATAGTTTTGTAATAATGATTACTAAAAAAAGAAATGAGGGGCAATAAAATAAAATGATGAAGATAATGCGCCAATTAAAACACGTTCTACATTTTTTTAATTTACGACTCAAAAGTATGTTTTTTTCAGCGAAAATAAAATGATG
>JAQIDF010000145.1 GCA_027858145.1 Prolixibacteraceae bacterium
ATGGATCAAAACAGCCCGAATAATGTTAATGCAATGCTTTCGTACTTGAACCGCGACCAATATGGTTCGCGCCCGTTGGTTTACGGCCAGTATTACAATTCACCGCTCGATGCCGATGAACCTTATGTACACGACAAAAACGAATGGCGGGTCAAAGACGGAAAATATGTCATTGCCAATGAACGTCAAAAGCCAAACTATGACGATAAATTTTGCACATTCTTTCCACGCATGTGGAGTAAAACGAATCCTCAGCATATTAAAGACTACAAACAGTGGGCAAACATTGAAGGCATAAAAATGACCCACCGAAACCGAAGCGGTGAAACCGAAACCATAACCAAACCTACTTTTGCCGAAAACATGCGATTTTTCTTCAAGTATCAGGTAAACTTCATGTATTTCAGGTACTTTATGTGGAACTTTACCGGACGGCAGAACGATATACAAGGACATGGCAACCTGCTTGACGGCAACTGGATAAGCGGCATTAAATTTATTGATGAAGCACGCTTAGGAAACCAGGATAACCTGCCGGCCAAATATGCCGACAACCCGGCGCGGAACAAATACTATTTCTTACCGTTGCTACTCGGAATTCTGGGACTTGCCTTCCAGTACAAATCGGGCAAGCAAGGCAAACGCGACCTATGGGTTGTTTCGTTGCTGTTTATTTTAACCGGTATTGCCATTGTTATTTACCTTAACCAGTACCCACACCAGCCCCGCGAGCGCGATTATGCTTATGCCGGCTCTTTCTACGCTTTTACAATATGGATAGGAATGGGCGTGGCAGCGCTGTATAGCTATCTCAAAAAAGTAGCTCCTAAAACTATATCAGCAGTTGCGGTTACAGTGGTTTCGTTGTTGGCTGTACCTGTTGTAATGGCCGTTGAAAACTGGGACGACCATGACCGCTCGGGACGCACCTCGGCACGCGACTTTGGATATAACTACCTTGCCAGTGTTGAAAAAGACGGCATTATTTTTACCAACGGCGACAATGACACTTATCCACTTTGGTATAATCAGGAAGTAGAAGGCGTAGGGACCAGTAAACGGGTTTGTAACTTAAGCTATTTCCAAACCGACTGGTATGTAAACCAAATGCAACGCAAAGCATACGAATCGGAGCCGCTACCCATCAGTTTCGAATACGAACAGTATGTTCAAGGCACACGCGATGTTATTTACATCATGGAAGACCAGCGCCTTAAAGGAAAAAGTATTGAACTTGGCCGTGCGCTTGATTTTGTTAAAGATGACAATCCACGAACAAAAATTGCACGCGCCGACAATGCCTCATATCTACCGGTGAGAAACCTTTACATGGTTGTAGATAAACAAGCTGTTATTAAAAATAACGTTGTGCCTCCAGAGCATCACGACCTAATTGTTGACACGATGCGAATTGAACTAAGCGGAAGCTTTATTACAAAAGACCAGCTTATGCTGCTTGATATGATTTACAACAATAATTGGGAACGGTCTCTATACTTTGCAACATCAGTTGGAACCGATAAATATCTGTCGCTCGATAAATATTTCAGATTAGAAGGGCTCACATATCGTGTTGTACCGGTATTGTCAAAATCGACCGGATTACAGCGAGGTTCGGTAAATACCGATGTAATGTACAATAACATCATGGACGAATTCAAATGGGGAGGGCTCAATAAACCCGGTGTTTATGTAGATGATGACAACCGGCGCATGTTAACCAATTTGCGCAACAGTTTCCAACGTCTTGCAGAATCCCTGGTGTATGAGAACAAAAACGATAGTGCTATAGAAGTTCTCGACTATTGCATGAAAGTCATCCCACCTGAAAAAGTCCCTTACGGCTATTTTTCATTACAAATTGCAAAAACATATGTTGCAGCCGGGGCAAAAGAAAAATCAATAGCCCTGATCAAAGAATTAGCAGATACGTACTTCAGTGAAATTCAGTTTTATTTTGGATTTGACAACGAGCGGTTTATCCAGGTTGAAAGTGAAATGAGAAGCACGTTGTACTTCGTAAATGAGTTAATGTCGTTGGCACAATCATCTGGTTTCGATGAATTACATGAGAACATCAAAAGCGAATTTGATGTTTATTACAACCAACTGATGAACCAACCGATGTAAAAAGAAAAGAAATAAATGAGTAAACGGATAAATCTTAAAGTTCATCTGCCAAAGTGGATAACCAAGTTATTCCCTTTGGCAGTTTGGACACTTCCGACAGGCGAAAAGGTCGTTTATCTTACTTTTGACGATGGCCCTATTCCTGAAGTAACACCGCAGGTTCTCGATATATTGAAAGAAAAAAATATTGAAGCTACTTTTTTCTGTGTTGGAGAAAATGTATGGCGCTATCCCGAGCTTTTTGAACATATTAAGGACGAAGGGCACAACGTTGGAAACCATACGTATAACCATCTGCAAGGTATCAAATGTTCACGTAAATATTATGTCGATAATATTGAAAAGGCCAATAACCTTATCGGTTCTAACATGTTCAGGCCCCCGCACGGACTTATGAAACAATCGCAATATTACTCCATACTCAACAAATACAAAATTGTAATGTGGGATGTTATCAGTTGCGATTATGATTCAGACCTTAGCCCCGAAACATGCTTCAGAAATGTAATCGACTATGTTGGAGATGGTTCAATTATTACCTTTCACGACTCGTTGAAAGCCGAGCAAAATGTACTGAATGCACTGCCAAAAGTTATTGATTATTTGCTTGAAGAAGGTTACACGTTCAGAAAAATCGAGTTCCCCGGACTCAAACCAATCAAGAGCGCTACCGTGCAGCAAAAATTTCAAGAAATTCGCAATAATATTAATAAGCTCATCAAACGGGCATAAATCAATATTTATAAAATAATGAGGATTTTAATTATTGGTTCGGGGGGGCGAGAGCACGCCCTGGGCTGGAAAATAAAGCAAAGTAAAAACGTTGAAAAAATATTTTTTGCACCTGGTAATGCCGGAACAACATCTATAGGTAAAAACCTCGAAATTGCCGTTTCGGATTTCAATAAGTTAAAAAAAGCCATCATAGCTAATAACATCAACATGGTGTTAGTTGGGTCTGAGGTGCCGCTGGTTGAAGGAATTACCGACTACTTTGCAGCCGACCCCCAGACAAAGAACATCCCTGTTATTGGCCCCGATAAAGCCGGAGCAAAGCTTGAAGGAAGTAAAGATTATGCCAAGCAATTTATGGCAAAATATGATATCCCCACGGCAAGCTACCAAACCTTTTCTGCCGGAGAAACGGATAAAGCTGCTGCTTTCCTGAAAACTTTAAAAGCACCGTATGTTCTTAAGGCAGACGGATTGGCTGCCGGAAAAGGCGTACTTAT
>JAQIDF010000131.1 GCA_027858145.1 Prolixibacteraceae bacterium
TTACCCGAAGCAGCAAACTTAGCCACAGCACCTGTAGGAGTTGCTTTTGATGACTGTCCACCGGTGTTCGAGTAAACCTCAGTGTCCACTACCAGGATATTAATGTCTTCGCCACTGGCAATAACGTGGTCTAAGCCTCCGTAACCAATGTCATAAGCCCATCCGTCGCCACCAAATACCCAAACAGATTTCTTAACAAGGTACTGTTTGAGTTCGTTGATAATTTTTGCGGCTTCGTGTTTTGAGCCTTCAACTGCCTTTAATACTTTTTGAGTAGCTGCTTTTGACCCTTCAATGGTATCTTTGTTTTCAAGCCACTCGGCGTAAGCTTCTTTTTCAGCATCACCGGCACCGTTGTTAATGGCATCTTTCATTACCATTTCAATGCGTGCACGTTGTGTGCTGATACCTTCGGCCATTCCGAAACCGTACTCTGCATTGTCTTCGAACAGTGAGTTTGCCCATGCCACTCCGTTGCCGCTTTTCTTGTGTGCGCAATATGGAGTTGATGGAGCTGAACCACCGAAAATTGAAGAACAGCCTGTTGCGTTGGCCACCATCATTTGCTCACCGTAAAGTTGTGTAATGGTTTTAATGTATGGCGTTTCACCACAACCGGCACATGCACCTGAGAATTCGAACAATGGCTGTGCAAATTGTGAGTTTTTAACCGTTTTGAATTTGTCAACAACTTCTTTGTAGCCAATATTTTTGTCCATATGGTCGTAACGTTCTACTTCTTCCATTTGCGAGTCGAGCGTTTTCATTACCAGTGATTTTTCTTTCGAAGGACAAATATCAGCACAGTTTCCACAACCGGTACAGTCGAGTGGAGAAACCTGAATTTTGAATTTCAGCCCTTCAAATTGTTTTGCGGGCTTAGCATCAATTACCTCAGTTCCGGCAGGTGCATTGTTCGCTTCTTCTTCTGTAAGGAGGAACGGACGAATTGCAGCGTGCGGACAAACGTAAGCACACTGGTTACACTGAATGCAGTTTTCAGCTTGCCATTCGGGTACGTTAATAGCGATACCACGTTTTTCGTATGCTGTCGTTCCGGCAGGGAAAGTACCGTCTTCACGGCCGGCAAATGTTGAAACCGGAAGGCTGTTCCCGTTTTGAGCGTTGATAACGTCAACAACGTTTTTAATAAATTCAGGACGCTCGCCTTTATCTTCTTTTGAATCAGTAGCGATTGATGCCCATTCGGCTGGTACTTCAATTTTGTTTACATTTTTACCACCTGCATCAACAGCAGAATAGTTCATGTTTACAATTTGCTCACCTTTTTTACCGTACGATTTTACAATGAATTTCTTCATTTGGTCAACTGCCATTTCGTAAGGTATTACTTCGGATATCTTGAAGAATGCACTTTGCAAAATAGTGTTAGTGCGGTTTCCCAGACCAATTTCTTCAGCTAATTCAGTAGCTTTGATGGTATAGAAATTGATATTGTTTTTGGCCATGTATTTTTTCATTTTGGCCGGTAAGCGTTTTTTGGTTTCTTCTTCGTCCCAAATAGTGTTCAACAGAAAGTTTCCGCCTTTTTTCAAACCTTTCAGTACATCATATGAATTGATGTAGGCCGGAACATGGCATGCAACAAAGTCGGGTGTTGTTACCATGTAAGTTGAGCGGATTGGGCTGTCGCCAAAACGAAGGTGTGAACAAGTAAAACCACCTGATTTTTTCGAGTCGTATTCGAAATAACCCTGGCAGAATTTATCGGTTGCTTCACCAATAATTTTAATCGAGTTTTTGTTGGCACCTACCGTACCGTCAGATCCTAAACCGTAGAATTTTGCTTCTACCAGGTCTTCAGGTGATACTTTGATCTCATCGAGTAATGGTAGCGATGTAAAGGTAACATCGTCAACAATACCTAAGGTGAATTTATTCTTAGGCTCTTTCATTTCGAGGTTTTTGAAAACCGCGATAATTTGTGAAGGCGTAGTGTCTTTTGAACCCAGACCGTAACGGCCGCCAACAATTAGAGGCCATTCTTTAAACGGAGCTTTACCAGCTTCGAGGGCTTCACCAATTGAGTTACGTATATCCAGATAAAGTGGTTCGCCTACTGAACCCGGCTCTTTTGAACGGTCGAGTACTGCAATGCGTTTTGTAGTAGCAGGTAGTGCTTTCATTAGGTGTTCTGCAGAGAACGGACGGAACAGGTGAACTGCAATTAAACCTACTTTTTCGCCTTTGGCTGTTAAATAATCAATGGTTTCTTTAATGGTGTCGGTAACCGAACCCATGGCAACTACAATGTTATCAGCATCTTTGGCTCCGTAATAATCAAATAGATCGTATTTACGGCCGGTGATGTCGCTGATTTTTTTCATGTAGTCTTCAACAATCTCCGGAACATCTTCGTAGAATTTGTTAATAGACTCTTTAGCCTGGAAGAAGATGTCGGGGTTTTGAGCTGTACCGCGTGTTACCGGATGCTCGGGGTTGAGTGCGCGCTGACGGAATTCGCTCAATGCATCCATGTCAACCAACGGCTTCATGTCTTCAATGTCCATGGCTTCAATTTTCTGAAGCTCGTGTGAAGTACGGAAACCGTCGAAGAAAGCAAGGAAAGGAATCCTTGATTTGAGGGTAGCAAGGTGTGCTACGCCGGCAAGGTCCATTTCTTCCTGAACCGAGCCCGATGCCAACATGGCAAAACCGGTTTGGCGTGCAGCGTAAACGTCGCTGTGGTCGCCAAAAATTGAAAGTGCGTGAGCAGCTAGTGCACGTGCACTTACATGAAATACAGTAGGTAGTAA
>JAQIDF010000204.1 GCA_027858145.1 Prolixibacteraceae bacterium
AGCTCATGATTTGCGCAGTCCGTTTAACACGTTCATGGGAATAACAAGCCTTATTGCCAACGAGATGCACAGCTTAGATGAAGACCAGTTACACGGCCTTACCCAAAGCCTTGATAAATCAGCCCACAACATGTACGACTTGCTCAGCAACCTGCTCGATTGGTCGATGATACAACAGGGAAGCGGAGAATTTTCCCCCGAACCTGTTAATCTCAGCAAAAAAATTGAGAATGCCCGTGAGAGTTTAATTGAGACAGCCAATAAAAAAAATGTCGAAATATCAAACGAAGCTCCTAAAAACATTACAGTTAACACCGACCAATACATGCTTGAAACTATATTGCGAAACTTAATTTCAAATGCCATAAAATTTTCTCATCCCGGCGGTAAAATTATTGTTGCTGCAAAACCCTCTAAAACCCACAACAATATGATCAATGTGTCGGTTGCCGATAATGGTATCGGCATGAGCAAATCGATACAACACAACTTATTCAAAATCAGCAAATCGGTTAAGCGAGAAGGCACGCAAAACGAGCCCAGCAGCGGGCTTGGACTTATTTTATGTAAAGATTTTGTAAAAAAACATGGAGGAAAAATATGGGTCGAAAGTGATCCCGATGGGAAATCGGGAGAGAAAGGAACTACATTTTATTTTACCATTCCGGAATAGTCTAAAATAATAAACAGGCATTCGATTTATAATACTGTGGACACAAATATTGTTAAATGTAACACATCAACCGTGCCAGACGGAAATAGCATCCCAGAACAAAGTTATTTAATTTCCTCAACACAAGGCCATTGTCCATCATCCCACAACACGCGGTGCACCAACAGTTTCGACCGTCCACGGTCGGCTTTATCGTAGCCATGGCTAAACATGTAATCTTCACCATCAATAGTTTTGTTTTGGATCAATAATTTAGCAATTTGATTTGTTGTTAAATTACCAGATCTTATCCATATTATTTTGGGTGGATGCCCATTTATCACACTAATATCATAAAAATCAGAATCAAATGTGACTATTGAAAATTGATTTAGTCGAGCATATTCCCATATATCGGAATCCTTACTGTTCATTAAGCCACATTCTGATACGTGCTTACAATTTGGAAAAATATCAATTAATTTTCTGGTGATTCGGAAAGAAATATTTTGATCGAAAAAAAACTTTATGATGCATGCTGCATCCTGACATAGAACAGACTCTAATTCTACTCATTTTCTTATTCAATCTCGCGAATCACTCAAAGAATGCCTCAACACCTGGATAGAAAAAACGTTTGCGTGCAATCTTTTCAGGATAAATAAAGTATGTTACCATGGCCTCGGTGCACAGCTTACCGGTTCCATCAAATAACAAAGCTTTAATTTTAGCAGTACGCCCTTGCTGTTCCATTAGTTTACCCCGAACGGTTATATCGCCTCTTTCAATGCGCAACGGGTGATGATATTCTACTTCCATTTTAGTGGTCACGCCGGCAGTTTTACATTTGATATAAACGGTCCAGCCTCCAATTTCATCGAGCAACAACGACTGGATACCACCATGAACAACACCCGGGTAGCCTTCGAGGTAACGCTGAGGCTCCCATATTGAAAACACCTCGTCATCTTCTTCAAAAAACTGCAACTGAAGTCCGATTTTATTATGTGGCGAACATCCAAAACAATTGTAGTTTTCTGGCTTAGTCTGGTCGAAAGGATTTTTGATTTTACGTATCATAAAGGTTGGTTTTGCATAAAATTATAAATTAATAGCTAACAAGTACGCTACTCACCGCCCCAAAAACACCATATCCTCCTTCAACGGTTGTGAAAGCCGGCCTGTATGCATTGGGTTTGAAAAAAGTATTTGAGGTTGCGTAGTAGGTCCGGAAATTCTCATCGTAAGCAAACACAAATATCTGACCGCTGTCTTTTTCGGGACTCCAGCCTAATGATATTTCGATTTTAGTAGCATCGCCGGGCACCGATAAAATCTGCTCGTAGGCAATATTGTCGTTCTCGAGCACATAAATACCATACATAAAGGCTGTTGAGTCGGGTTGAATTGTAAAACCAAGATTGTTCTCATTCAACTTAACATCATTATTAATGTGCGGTTCAGCAGGTACAATGCATTCACTCTCCACCAAAAAGGAATCGTACGAACAGGTATAAAACCATTTATCACCGGCACTCACTTCAATTTTCCTGTCAACATAAATACTATCTGTTGTTTGCTCCGGCCTATAGGTAAACACCTCGCCCCCGTCAGTTTGCCGTGTCAGAGTTATATTGGCATCAACAACTATAAGATTTTCTTCTTCATAATTAAATAAATCAGCTAATTGGTGTACTTCAAAATAATGGTTAGCCGTATCAAATGAAGGCCCTGTTTTCACGATACCAAACACATTAAGCCCGGGCTCAAATGGTGCTTCCGACATATCAGGCTGCATATTCAGTCCAACGTAGTATTCGCCAATGTCAGAACATCCGGCGAAAAGTATCACACTGACCACTAAACTGATTGTTATTTTTTTATATCGCTTCATGAAATATTTGTTTTAAAATTTGGTTCTACTACCAATTCAGTGAATGAAAACACTTAATGTTACATACAGTTAATTTACAAAGATTGAAAAGATTGATTGCCTACGGCAGATTGAAATAGATTGACTTTTGTATACTTAGAATAAAATCAATCTTTTTCAATCTTTTCTTTCCCACTAAAAGTGCAGTAGCACCTAAAATTTAATGGTGTACCCCGCAGCCACTGTTGGCAGGTAATTATCGCCCATCGGAATCATTTTATCCAACCCGGCTGTCGGAATATAATACAACACATTACGCCTGAAAAACAACACATTATATAAGTTGAGCACAAAGTACGACTCATCGGCACCAAAAAATTCAGCTACATTTTTACCAAAGCCCGAAACCAGTTGTTTTTGCAGCCCCACATCGAGATATAAAAGCCAGGGCATGCGCGAGGCATTTTTCTTGTTTACCGTGTATTGTGGACTATACATCATTTCACCGGTTAACGGCTCGTGCATGTAATACATTTGCAAAGTGTTTTCGATAGAACGAGGCACACCGCTTTGGGCAATAAACGACATGCTGTACGAAATCCGTTTTGTGGCCTGATAATTTAAAACAGTTTTCAGCGAATGACGGCGGTCGTAATCATAATCGTACCATTCACCATCCAT
>JAQIDF010000244.1 GCA_027858145.1 Prolixibacteraceae bacterium
CATGACATTCCGGCGGATGTTGACCCCTTCAACAAAGAAATTGGTGATGTTATGCTCTCTTTTGCTAAAAAAAAACGGAGCATGTTGACCCCTTTGTTGATTGAAGCGGCCCATAAAAACGGAGCATGCTGACCCCTCTATTTTTAGTTTTTAGTTAATTGGTAGTATAACTACTAATTAAAAAAAAATGGCCGGAAAACCTAAAAAGATGAGTCAAGTAAAACAAATCCTACAAATGCATAAACAGGGTTGCGGTAATAAAACAATTGCCCGTAATTTATGCATAAGCAAGAACACTGTTAAAAATTACCTGAGTAAGTACCTGAGTTCAAAATTAAGCCTTGATACTTTGCTTAAAATGGAAGATCATGCCTTAGGAAAGATCTTCCACCCAGGCAACCCAGCGTACAAAGATGACCGTTTTGAGCGAATAAAGAGCCAGCTGGATAATTATGTTGTGGAACTTAAGAAACCAGGTGTTACCCGTAAATTGTTATGGGAAGAATACCGGTTGTCGCAGCCAATGGGATATAGCCTAAGCCAATTTAGTTATCACTTATCTCAGCACCAGTTGACCAAAAAACCATCAATGGTGCTGACCCATAATCCCGGTGAAAAGTTGTTTGTTGATTTTGCCGGTAAAAAGCTCTCATACGTTGATCATGCAACTGGAGAAGTTATCCAGTGTCAGGTTTTTGTTGCTTGTTTGCCATACTCCGATTACAGCTTTTGCATAGCCATCCCCAGTCAGCGGATTGACGATTTTATACATGCCCTTACTCTTTGCTTGGAAAGCTTTGGAGGGGTACCAAAAGTATTGGTTCCCGATAATCTTAAATCTGCCATCATTAAAGCCAACAGGTATGAACCTACAGTAAATCAGGTGTTGGAAGATTTTGCCAATCATTACAATATGTCTGTGATCCCGGCGCGTGCCAGAAAACCAAAAGACAAGGCCTTGGTTGAAAATCAGGTAAAACTAATCTATAACCGGGTTTATGCACGTATGCGCAACCAGTTGTTCTTTTCACTTGCCGACTTAAATAAAGCCATAAGGGAACATACAACAAACCACAACCAGACCCGCATGCAAAAGCGCGACTACTGCCGTGAGGAACACTTTTTGTCAAACGAAAAACACACCCTGCAAGAGTTACCCGCAGAAGCTTTTGAAATCAAATATTACAAGGAATATAAGTTAGCCCAAAACAATCATATTTACCTTGGAGAAGACAAACACTATTATAGTGCACCGTATCAATATATAGGTAAAAAGCTTAAGGTGGTTTACACCAGGTCGATGGTGCGTATTTTTTACCACTATAGCCTTATTGCTGTTCACAAAAGAAGCTTCGTAAAGGGAGCTTATACTACCGAAAAGGATCATTTATGCTCCACTCATCAACACTATCTCAACCGCAGTCCGGAATATTACCAGGGCAAAGCCAGCGGGCTTTCTGAATCACTCGGAAAGTTGGTTAAGCTAATGTTTGAACAGGATGAATACCCTGAACGACTTTATCGAAGTTGTGATGGCCTGTTCAGCCTACAAAAAAATACCCATCCCGATACTTTTAATAAAGCCTGCCAAATAGCTATCGAATACAAAATCTACAGCTACCGCTTTATGCATAATATTATTAAAAACAAGATGACTGAACACCAACTGGTAAAACTGGATAAAGCCCTGCCGGAACATAATAACATACGGGGAAAAGAATATTATCACAATCAAATATCAATTAAATTTTAACAACATGAACAACATTGAAAATCAATTGACACAGTTACGTCTACATGGAGTAAAAAGTAGCTGGAAGGCATTAATGGAAACCAAACGACAGGGAGAACTATCATTACCTGAGGGGCTGGAAATACTGTTACAGGCAGAAATACAGGACAGGGACAACAGGCGTTTCGACAGGTTAAGAAAATCAGCAAAGTTCAGGTACGGGGCATCCATCGAGGAACTCAAATATGATGCATCAAGGGGATTAGATAAAGGAATGGTTTCAATCCTTGCCACTGGTGAATATATCACAAAAGGAGAAGCGGTTTTAATAACCGGAGCTACCGGATGCGGTAAAAGCTTTATCAGTTCTGCTTTGGGTCACCATGCATGTTCACAGGGATATAAAGTAACATATTTTAATGTTCAAAAATTATTGCAGAGAACAAAAATGGCACGTCTGGAAGGTACAATCCATCAGTTATTACAGAAAATATCCAAAACAGATCTGCTTATACTTGATGATTTTGGATTAACTCATTTGGAAAAACAACATCAGTTGGATTTAATGGAAATCATTGAAGACCGACATGCAAAATCAGCAACTATCGTTGTTAGTCAATTGCCTGTGGCCAACTGGTTTGATGTAATTGGAGAGGCTACAATTGCTGATGCAATTTTAGATCGGTTGGTACATACATCATACCGAATAGAATTAAAAGGAGAAAGTCTAAGAAGAAAAATGTAATTTTGTCATAAATCGGCTCTTTTAAAATCTGAATTTAGAGGGGTCAACAT
>JAQIDF010000357.1 GCA_027858145.1 Prolixibacteraceae bacterium
TTTTCAAATAGTGTTTCACGTCTCTTTGATATTCCGGCTCGTCAGATAGAGAAAGATTTAATTGCTCTGCTTGAATATTTGGAAAAAGAAAAAGGAAATGCTGAAAACGAAGAAGAGAATTGCGAAATCGTTTTAACAGAAGAAGACAAAGCTCTTGGTTTAACTTTTCTGGCTAACGAAAATATGTTCGATGAAATTGTAAGAGATACTGAAGTTATGGGCTATGTTGGTGAAGGCATAAACAAACAGCTTATGTATTTATCAGCTACCTCTCGCTTGCTTGATGATCCGATTTCTATTTTGATTTTATCAGAGTCGGGTTCGGGTAAGTCGTATCTTGTTGATACAATCAAAAAATTAATACCGCCTGAAGATGTGATTGATGCAACGTCACTTTCTGACCAGGCATTAAATTACATTGGTGATTTAGAGCATAAGTTTTTAGTTCTTTCTGAAGCTGTCCATAAAGATATGATCGAGCACCAGTTACGTGAAATGGTATCGGCTAAAAAGCTTTCACGTTTAGTGACAAAGAAGAATGAAAAAACCGGCAAGATGAAAACTGAACAAGTAACGACAAAGGCTATTGTGTCGGTGGTTATGAGCTCAACCAATTACAATGTGAATCCAGAAAATGCTTCCCGCTCATTTTTAATTTATGCTGATGAATCAAAAGAACAGAGTCAGCGAATATTTGGTGTACAATCAATGAAAAACTCACTGGAACGACACAACAAAAAAAAACATACGATACCTGAAGTTATTCGCAAACATCATGCCGCACAACGTATGCTGAAAGATTATGTGGTGGTTAGTAACTTCAATACTGCCTCACACTTTCCCGATACCATGATGCGCTTTCGTCGTGATCACGAACGCTTTGTTGATCTTATTGCATCTGTATGTTTTTTACGGCAGTACCAAAAGGAAGTCAAAGAAGGTGACGGCTTTCTATATATCGAATGCGATTTAAAGGATTACGAAATTGCCAGAAAGATATTATTAGAAGGCGTACTTGCCTCAACGCTTCTGGGTTTGCCACGAGGTGCGTTAACGCTTTATGAAGTGTTGAGAAAGTATGCGCAAAAACGGGCACAGCGTCTTTCGTTATCACCGGAAGAGGTGGAGGTTTCACAACGTGAACTTCGTGAATTTTCAGGGCTTGGGCATGGGTTTATCAAGCAGTACTGTAAAATTCTGGTTGAATACGAATATATCTTGAAAAAAGGCGGGAACATGAGAGGCTCACGTTCATTCTATCACCTGAAGAAAGATGAGCCTCTTAACACACTCGGGTATCTGTCGTTACCAACTGTTGATGAAATCCGTCAAAACCCAAACAAAAAAACGTAAATGTATAGAAAAGTGGTCAAGTGGTAAAAAGTGGGATTATACCACTTTTGCGACGTAAGTCCTCATTTTACCAGTAGTTACAAAGTGGTCATCACTAACCTGAGAGGGAGAGAGGAAAAAAACAAAAGGAGAATAGAACGATGAAAGAAACAATCGAAGAGTTAAAAGAAGTATGTAATGAGAATGAAGTGCCAACTGTTGACGAAATTTGTCAAAAACTTAACAAAAAATCATAAATGTATAGAAAAGTGGTCAAGTGGTAAAAAGTGGGATTATACCACTTTTGCGACGTAAGTCCTCATATTACCAGTACTTACAAAGTGGTCATCACTAACCCGAGAGGGAGAGAGGAAAAAAAACAAAAGGAGAATAGAACCATGAAAGAAACAATCGAAGTATTAAAAGATGTGCGTAATGAGAATCAAGCCCTGTCGTATGCAATGCAAGATGTTGAAGTCATTATCTCGAATGAGATGAGTTCGTTTATTGACTTTCCCATAAATCATGTACGCTACCGAAAAGACCATCAGACTTTTTTAGACATTTTAGTCTCGGTGGGGTATATGCGGCAGTACGAGAAAGAGGTTTTGAACGAGAAAGAGTTTCGGTATATCTTCTGTGATCTTAAAGATTACGAGATAGCATACAACGCCTTTTGTAC
>JAQIDF010000393.1 GCA_027858145.1 Prolixibacteraceae bacterium
GGTGTGACGATTACCCTGCCTGAAAATCCGGTGTCGTTAACCCAATATAAGAGCAAGCTCACCCAGTTTGGCTTCCATAAATTTCTGATTGATATGAGTCACACTCCACCATCGAAAAATACACCACAAACAATAAAGAAAAGGTTGCTAAAATCAGAACAAATTCAGCCATCGGTCAATTTTAATTTTAAAATGGGATTGACATAGCAAAACCGTTCAATTGGTTAACTTTGTCTTCCTGTTTTGACCCCGCCTATATAAAAAACAAGACAGGCAATATTTATAAAACACCCTCGTATTTGCAACAAAAAAAGTAAACACAAAATGAAGGTTTTAGTTATTGGTTCAGGGGCAATCGGCAGTGTAACAGCGGGTATTTTAGCAACAAATGATTTTGATGTTGAAGTGGCTTGCAAAAATAAAGGCATTGCACAAAAAATCAATAACGAAGGGCTCCGTTTCAACATCCGCAAACGACATTTCAACACTCCAATAAAAGCATACGGTTCGGTAGAAAGTACCCCCGGAAATTATAACTATGTATTACTGGCAACCAAATCGTTCGACATGGTTAAGCCTACGCGCGAAGTAATGCAAAAACTCTCACCCGACGGACTAATCGTATCGATGCAGGATGGTTTTTGCGAAGAAGAGCTATCTCTTATTGCCGGCAGCGACCGTATAGTAGGTGCTATGATTGGATGGGGCGCTACACTTAATCCTGATGGCTCGGCTATAATGACATCGGGTGGTGATATGATGATTGGCAAACTGAACGGCAAGGACGACCACAGGCTCGATAATCTTCAGTATTTACTCGGATCAATTGCCGGCACCAGTGTTGTTGCCAATATCAACGAACACATTTTTTCAAAACTGGTAGTAAACTCTTGTGTGACCACTTTAGGTGCCATATCCGGACTAAGGATTGGTTCGTTAATTACCAATGCTGATCTTCGCAATATTTTCCTGAAAATAGTAGAAGAAGCCATAGAAGTAGCCAACGCCCTGAAAATTAACATACCGGAGTATTCCAACCAAATAAACTTCTACAATCTTATCAGCGGTAACTCCTTATATCACAGGGTTCTAAAACACCTGACCATACGAATTTTTGGAATTAAATACCGAAATGTGAAATCTTCGGGACTACAGTCGCTCGAACGGGGTGAGTATACCGAAATTGACCATCTAAACGGCTTTCTGGTTAAAAAAGCCAAAGAAACAGGCATTGATATTCCTGTAAATGAACAGCTCGTAAAAATGGTACACGAAATAGAAAATGGCAAACGTGAAATTGGCTGCAAAAATTTAGATGAGATATTACTTACAATGCAGTAAAATCGCTTCTTCTATAGACTTTTGGCAAACCGGACAAAATTCACCGGCCGACTCTTCCTTCATCCAACAACTCATAACCGGGCTATAAATTCCTTTGTTGGTATATCCACCACCTTCAAACACGCCAACTTTCCCGGCATATTGAGCCTCCCGTGGTGTTGGCACTGGTATTTTTTCAGTTATTTGCCGGAACCATTTCTTATTAAACCGGATCATTGTTGTAATGTTGGGTTCCCAGGGTTCAATTTCCTGATTATAAAAATCGTTGTACGAAGTTGACGAAGAATAATACTCATCCGCTAATCCGGCTAAACCATGGCCAAGCTCATGACAAAAAACGAATGGGGAACGAGCATTATCAGAACTGCAAACATTAAGAAAGTTATAAAATCCACCACCTCCGTAACGCTCTTCATTTACTAAAATGTAAATATAATCCCATGCCACCCCATCGAGCGCATCGTAAACTCTTTTCATATCGCTGACGGTTAAATAGCGGGGCGAACCAAACGTGTAATAATGTGAATTAAATGCAGTATTCCTGAACAGATGTTCACCCGGGATATCAGTACCACTCTCAACCGAAGGGGTTTGCAATGCCAAAACATTAAACTTATTATGATGCAAAGAAAAAGGAGCCGCTACGAACAACGAGTCGGTCAGCCGACGCACATCCGATGAAAATTTCTTCATTTCATCTTCACGGTAACCTTCAGCCAATACTACTAAATCGACATGTTTTGATGGCACTCCATTAAAAGTTACTGTGTCAATTGGAGGAACGGGGTATTTCTCATTTATGATATAGAAATCATCAACCTTGAATGTATCGATAAAAATCGTGTTCCACTCACCACCAAATGTACGTTCCTGCAACTTCAGGAAAGCATCGCTTACCGGTTTCGGAAAAAAAAGTGATTGATAAAATGAACCGGTTTCTTGTTTGGCTTCATTGGTGATTTGCCATTCCCAAAACAACGGGCTAAAACCTTTTTGAAAAATTAAATTGTTTGAACCCAGTGCAAACAATTGATAGCGATAAGTTCCATAATCGGGCATCGATGTTAAAGCATTGTAATTACCGCCCCACACAGGCAAATATTTTGTTTGCTTTTTAACTACTTCAACAGAATTATGATGGCCTACAAACTCAAAATCGTAACGCACAGCTCCTTTGGTGAATAATTCAGCTACATCTTCCTGTGCTGATACTATTGTTGATAAAGAATAAAATACAAATACAAGAAATAAATGCTTCATAAGCGAATATTTTGTCAATCAAAAACAAAAATAGCTATTAAATATCAATAAATAATTCCAAATTTGCACAATTGTAATCAATAAGGACAAAACTATGCAGGCAATCAATCAGATTTTATACGAATGGCTATTAAAAGTTAGCGGCAAAGAAGATTTTTCCCAGCTTTTATCAACCATAATAATGGGTGTTGCTATTCTTATCGTCGCTTTTCTTTTTCTATACATTGCCCGGAAAATCATGCAGACAGTAGTACACCGCATGTCAAAACATACAAAAACTGAATGGGACGATATTTTTCTTAAACACAACCTGTTTTTAGCCATTGCACATTTTATTCCGGCATCAATTATTTATTTTAGCGCTTATTATGCCAACACCTTTTATCCTGAATTATATAAATTTATCACAGGCTTATCCAACTTATACTTTCTTTTTGCAGCGATATACACGTTTAACGCTTTTCTGTCGTCACTAAATGAAATTTACAATAAAAGCGTTTCGTTCGCGAGGGAGAAACCCATTACCGGCTTCATCCAAATGATGAAGATATTTGCCTTCTTTGTTGCCATGCTTATTGTTATTTCCATTCTTTTCAATAAAGAACTCGGGAATTTATTAACCGGATTGGGAGCCATGGCTGCCGTTCTTATGCTGATTTTTAGGGATTCAATCCTTGGTTTTGTTGCAGGGTTTCAAATCAGTATGAACAACATGGTGAAAATTGGCGATTGGATATCAATGCCACAACGTGGTGCCGATGGTCCGGTTACCGAGATTAACCTTACTACCGTTAAAGTTGAGAACTGGGATAAAACCATCTCGAACCTGCCTACTTATTCTTTGGTTTCTGAATCGTTTGTTAACTGGAAAGGGATGGAAGAATCGGGCGGTAGGCGAATTATGCGCTCAATTAGTATTGATATGGAAAGTATCAAATTTTGCGATAAGCAAATGCTGGAAAAATTTGAAAAATTTAAACTCATAAAAGATTATATAACTACAAAGCAACAGGAAATTGAAGAATTTAATGCAAAAATGAACCTGACGCCTGATGATTATTTTAACGGCCGCCGACAAACAAATCTGGGCATTTTCCGCAAATATCTTGAAGCTTATCTGAAGAATCATCCAATGATTAGAAACGAAATGACTTTTTTAATAAGGCATCTGCAACCTACCGAAAAAGGCATTCCTGTTCAGATTTACGTCTTTAGTAAAGACAACCGCTGGGCTAACTACGAAGCCATACAGGCCGATATTTTTGACCATGTCATCGCAGTGTTGCCCGAGTTTGGATTACGTATATTCCAAATCCCTTCTGGTCACGATTTAAGAACACTTAAAACCACAACTATTGCCAACTGATATTTGGCATCATTTATATTTTTTTTAGTTTTACAAAACTCAACAAAACAAAAACAACGTGAAGCGAATACTATTATATACTTTTATACTTCTTACAGTCATCCATTTTTCAGTTTCAGCTAAAAAAACGGTAATTAATAAAATAACCGATTATGTTATTACAGTATCACCGGCTAAAAAGCAATTACAAACCCTGGGCTGGCCTAACGATATAATTAATTCGATTGCTGTTAAAACAAGCGATGGCATTGTACTTATCGATACTCAAAATTCACCTGCCAATGCCAAACTTGTTAAAAGTGCTGTTATCGATTATTTTAGCGATTCCACTTTCACATATATCATTAATACTCATGGACACTCAGCACATTCGGGAGGAAACTGCATATTCGACCAAAACAGAATCGTTGCCCATTCGAACAGTGCCGATGAAATTAAAAATTACGATGATTTGTTTCTAGGGCAAACAGTTGAATATCTTCGCAAAAAAATCTACCACAACTCTAATATTCTTGATACCATAACAACTGAAGATAATGTCTCTGATTCGATAAACGAAGCCATTGACATGTACAAGTTCTACGAAGCTGATTTAATCAACAATTATCGTGTGCGTTACCCCGATTTAACGTTTGAAGAAGAAATGACGCTCACGCCGGGCAATAAAACCATTGAGTTGAGTTACATGGGCAAAGGTCATGGCAACGCCGATATTTTGGTATACATAAAAGAAGAAAAAACACTATGTACCGGCAATCTCTTTCACCTTGGCTCATATCAGGCTGAAGAAATGCCCAGCTTTTATTTTCACCGAACCAACGACATCGACCATTGGATAAAAACATTAACCCGCTTTCTTGAAAATCACGATGAAGTAGATTATGTTATTTCCACGCACGGCAAAAAACCTTTCAGTCGAGAAAATATTGTATTCATTAATGAGTATTGCATAGCTGTACGCGATGCTGTACAAAAAGCTAAAAAAGAAGGTACACCTAAGGAAACGATTCAGGATATTGACACTTTCGATGAACTTTTCAATAAGTATTCAAACATTGTAAGAACGAACAATACCGTTAAAGAAATGCATACCCGAAACATCAATATAATTTGGCAAAATATTGACTAAAGGCTACTTTTGTACTTCATTACGCTTTCCGGATTATCGACCGGTATTATTTTCAATATATATTGATATGTACAAAACCAGAACTGCATTTATCTCCCTTATTATTTTGTTGCTTATATCTCCGGTATGGGGAAAGGCACAACAAAAACGCATTATTTCGCTGGCACCATCGCTTACCAAAAACATTTATTTTTTAGAAGCACAAAACCAGCTCGTTGGTTGTACAAGCTATTGCACCGAAGCGCTGGCCGACAATAAAGAAGTGGTTGCTTCGGCAATAAAAGTAAATCTCGAAAAAGCCGTTAGTTTAAAGCCCGATCTGGTACTGGTGACTACCATGACCGAGCCTGAAACTATTGAAATGCTTGAAAAGTTCGATATCCAGGTTGAAGTTTTTTCAACACCTAAAGATAAAGAAGAAGTATTTGAGCAATTTCTGCAAATTGGGAGTCTGGTCAACAAAAAAGAAAAAGCAAATGATATTGTTGCAACATCAAAACAAAGAATCAAAGAAATAAAAGAACTTCTGCCGGCTCACAATAAAGATATTTTCTTTCAAATAGGCGCACAGCCCATTTTCTCAGTATTACCCGGTACATTTATGAACGATTATATTACAATACTAGGAGGCAGGAATATTGCAACAGATGTAAGTACCGGCGCGGTTACACGCGAGAGTGTAGTAGCTAAAAACCCTGACATTATTTTTGTGGTAACCATGGGCATTACCGGAGAAGAAGAATGTAAAGAATGGCAAACATTCAAGGGCATGAAAGCAACCGACAACGATAAAATATATATAATCGATGCCGAAAAAGCTTGCAGCCCTACCCCTGTTACTTTTGTTGAAACACTCGATACGCTGGTATCACTTTTTAAAACCGGCATATAATGAATAATCGGTTTATTAAATGGACAATGTTTATTGCAACGCTCCTCATCTTAGTTGTTGCAGCTGCTTTAATATCTCTTTCAACAGGTGAAATGGATATCGCATTGAAAGATATTCCCGAAATTTTAAAGTCACAAAAAGGTTTAGAATACTCAATTCTTACAGCTATACGACTCCCCCGCATCGTGTTAGCATTTGCCATTGGCGGGGCTTTAAGCTTAACCGGGGCAATTCTACAAGGGATTTACCGCAACCCCCTTGTAGAACCCTATACCTTAGGCATATCGGGAGGAGCCGCACTTGGTGTAGCTGTTGTTATTGTGACTGGCTTACACCTGTCGGTCGGAGCCATTATGCTTCCATTCGCAGGCTTTGCAGGCTCTTTGATCACCATTTTTGCCGTATATTTTTTAAGCTTGAAAAAGGGGACCATCAACATCAACCGCATGTTGCTGATTGGTGTCATGATTAGCTTTATTGCATCATCGGGAATGATGTTTCTGATGTCGATAACATCATCGGAAAATCTACACGGAATTATTTTCTGGATGATGGGCTCGCTTGACGAACCCAACACGATACTTATACGCGCTTTATTTTATTCGTCAATCAGCGGCTTAATAATCGCTTACTTTTTTGCCCGCCCCATGAATGCACTACGGTTGGGTGAAGAAAAAGCCCGCCATTTAGGCATCAACACTAATGTAACTTTGCGTATTTTATTTATCGTGGCCTCGCTGCTCACCGGCTTTTGTGTTGCTGTTGCCGGTGTTATTGGCTTTGTGGGACTTGTAATACCACACATTATTCGAAATATCATCGGCTCCGATTACCGCATTCTGCTCATCGGTTCATTTTTAGGTGGTAGTTTGTTTCTTATTGTCAGCGACATAATTGCCCGTACCATTATCTCGCCTAACGAATTGCCCATTGGTGTAATAACAGGAATTATAGGCGGTTTGGTATTTATTATTGTTTTGGCACGAACCGGCTTTAAAGCAAAAATCAGTTAGCTATGCAACATTATCTCGAAATAGAAAAACTGGTATGCGGATACGGTGAAAACTTTAACCTGAAATCAATATCCTTCAGTATAGGGCAAGGTGCGTTTGCAGGAATTATCGGCCCAAACGGTTCGGGTAAAACAACACTCTTTAAGGGCATTGCCGGCGATTTAAGCTTAAAATCGGGGGCAATTACGCTGAATAAAACCAACATGGATACCATTCGGCTAAAAGAAAAAGCCCAGAAAATTGCAGTCGTAACCCAATACACCGAAATCACCGATATGACGGTTGAAGAATATGTTTTAATGGGACGCACCCCCTACCGTTCCCATTTTCAGTTCTTCGAATCGAATAAAGATGCAGAAATTGCAAAAAAATACATGCTACTCACTAATATTTACCGTTTTAAAGATAAACCGATGACGGAACTGAGTGGTGGCGAACAGCAACTGGCAGCTATTGCCAGGGCATTGGCACAAGAGCCCGAGTTGCTTTTGCTTGACGAACCTACATCGCACCTCGATATTACACATCAGGTGCAAATTCTGAACCTGATACAACAACTCAATCAGGATTTAAACCTGACGGTACTACTCATTATTCACGATTTGAATATGGCCAGCGAGTACTGCGACTTTCTTATTATGATGAAAGACGGGGATATACATGCCATTGGAAACCCTTCGGATGTTTTAAACTACCAAACAATCGAAGATGTATACCAAACTGTGGTAATTACCCGTGAAAACCCGGTATCGGGCAAGCCTGTAATTTTTCTGGTTTCAAAAAGAGTGCTCGACCAACAAAAGGGACAAAATAGGAAGAAGGATTCTTTATAAATCATGCTAAAGCGACTTATATATCAAACAAAATATCAAAATTATGAGGTAAAATGGTTCGATTAAGACAAAAAAAATTATTTTTGTGGGCAATTAAAAAAACCTTATTAAGCGATGGCAAAAAATAAAAATATGCAGCATGGCGATAGCATGCAAGAAGTTGAAGAAACACTAACAAGAACCGAACAGTTTCTTGAAAATCATTTAAACCTCGTACTCTACGTTATTGGAGGTATCATTGTAGTTGTTTTAGGTATACTGGGTGTGAATAAATACTATATAGGCCCAAATGATGCAAGTGCACAGGAAGAAATGTACGCAGCACAGAGTTACTTCAGCAAAGACTCGTTTAACCTTGCCTTAAATGGTGATGGAATGTCTTTAGGTTTTTTAGACATTATTGACAATTATGGATCAACAGAAGCCGGTAACCTCGCTGAATACTACACAGGGATTTCATATCTGCACCTGGGCGATTATGAAGCCTCAATTGACCACCTCGGAAATTTTGATACTGACGATATGTTGGTTGCGCCAATTGCACACTCGGCCATGGGCGATGCGTATGTTGAACTTGGAGAATACGACAATGCAATTTCTGCTTACAACAAAGCATTAAAGCAAGGCGATAATGAATTTACCTCGCCTGTTGTAATGAATAAAATGGCTTTGGTTTACGAAAAACAAGACAATGCCGATAAAGCACTGGAATTGTACAAAAAAATTAAGGAAAAATACCCACAAAGCTCTATTGCTGCCGATGTTGAAAAAAGCATTGCCCGGGTTAATCAGTTATAATAAATCGAATACCATATAACAATATAAAACGGGCGGCTTTTGGGTCAGCCCGTTTTTTGTAATAAGTAATTATTTAATTTTGCAGTAAGCGACCTAAAAAACAATACAATGGCAACAAAAAATCTATCAGAATACGATATAAACAGCATTCCCTCAGCTGAAAAGATGAAATTTGGCGTAGTTTTAGCAGAATGGAACTACGAAGTAACCGGAGCTTTGGCACAAGGCGCCGTTGACACCTTAAAAAAGCATGGTGCCAAAGATGAAAATATAAGTATAAAGCATGTACCCGGTACGTTTGAGCTTACGCTTGGCGCACAGTTTTTTGCTGAATATACCGATGTTGATGCAGTCATTATGCTGGGGTGTGTAATTCAGGGCGAAACACGTCATTTCGATTTTATTTGCCAAGGGGTTACCCAAGGCACAACTCAGCTCAATATGAATTACAATCTTCCGTTTATTTTTGGGGTTTTAACCACCGACAACCAACAACAAGCACTTGACCGTGCAGGAGGCAAACTCGGAAACAAAGGCGATGAAGCGGCTGTTACTGCCATTAAAATGGTACAGTTACATCAGGATATGGAAGTGAGTGGATAAATCTAATCTTATCTTCTCCGTTTTCTCTTTTTCTGCGGACTTTTCTTTCGGGAAAACTTATCGGTAAAGTCGCGTTTATCGTTTGATGGCCGCCGTTTTTTCTGATGAAAAGCCCCCTGAAAAGTAGGGTCATCAATTTTTCGCTGGCGGTCAACTTCCCGCAATTGTTGTTCTGTTTCGGCCTTTGTTGAATCTACTACTTCAACTTCTTCCGGCAGGTCAACAACGGGAATTTTCATGCGGATAATCTTCTCAATTTTGTTGAAATGCCATTCTTCCGACGTATCGATCATAGTAATGGCTACCCCCTCGTTGCCGGCACGTGCTGTACGGCCAATGCGGTGTACATAATCGTCATAATTTACCGGCACATCGAAGTTAATTACATGCGAAACTTTGCTGGCATCGATACCGCGTGCCGAAACATCAGTTGATATGAGAATACGAACTTCGTCGTTCTTAAAAGCATTGATGGCATTGATACGGGCACTTTGTCCCTTGTTGGAATGCAAAATGCGTTTCTCTCCTTCCGACCTGCGTTTAATTACTTTAAATACAGCCTCAGCCGATACTTTCGTTTTGCAAAACACAATCACTTTTTTAAACCTTTCGTCATCTTCCAACAAGTAAGATACCAGGTTTAGCTTAGTGCGAAAGTTAGGAACACGGTAAGCAATTTGTTCTACCAGTTCAACAGGTGTTGCCGAGGGCGCTACTTCAACTTTCACCGGGAATGTTAAAAATTCTTCGGTGAGCTTTTCAATCTGTTCAGAAAAAGTGGCTGAAAACAACAGGTTTTGCCTTTTAGACGGCAGGCGGTCGAAAATATTCCTGAGCTGTGGCATAAAGCCCATATCGAGCATACGGTCTGCCTCATCGATTATCAGCACTTTTACTTTTTTCAGGTTCAAAACATTGTGGTTGTACAAATCGAGCAAGCGCCCGGGAGTAGCCACCAGAATATCAATTCCTGCATTAAGCATTTCGGCATGCTTGGTCCATCCTACACCACCGTACACTGCTGCATGGCGAATGTTAGTGGACTGTGAGAGTTCGGCAAGGTCTTCGCCCACTTGTATAGAAAGTTCGCGGGTTGGCACCAGAATAACCACACGCGGGTCTTCCTCTTCGGCTTTTACCAAACGTGTAAGTACCGGAAGGATATAAGCCGCAGTTTTACCAGTACCGGTTTGAGCTATACCCAAAACATCCTGACCCGATTTTATGGCGGGTATGGCCTGTTGCTGGATGGGCGTTGGTTCGGTAAAACCAATCTCGTAAACCGATTTAAGTACCGATTTTGTAAACTTAAAATCTTCGAATGATGCCATTTGCATTGTTTTACGCAAAATTAATTAAATGCTGCAATAAAAAAAGGCTGAAGACCAAGCAAACCTGCTAAGTTTTCAACCTTTATTAATTTTTGTCTTATTATTTCTTCATGAAATAACCAATTATTCTTTTGTAAGAATCTTGTGCCAACAGACAAGTGTCAATTAAATATTCTTTGATTTTGTAATATTCACTTAAGCCCCTGTAATAAAAAAACTTATGCTCATCTTCAATGATAAACGGAACAATATTGTGCGCTAAACATTCTTTAAACATTATCAATCTGCCAACACGGCCATTCCCATCTTGAAAAGGATGGATTTTTTCGAATTGATAATGAAAATCAATAATGTCATTTATGGTTACTTCTTTTAGTCTATTATATTTTTCAATTAAGTTTTTAATATCAGTTGGCACTTCTGATGGTAAAGATGTTTCTGCTCCGCCAACCACATTGGGTTTTAACTTGTAATCCCCAACGTTAAACCAGGCTCTTTTAGAATCGCTTGTATTATTTTTTAAAATGAAATGAAATTGTTTAATATGTTCTTCAGATAAAGGCTTTAAAGCAATATTCAACATATAATCAAAACAAGAAAAGTGGTTAATCGTTTCAATTATATCATCAACATTTGCTGTTTTTTCTCCATCTTCAAGAAAAAAGGTATTGGTTTCGTATATGTATCGTGTTTGCTCCTTAGATAATTTGCTGCCTTCAATTCTGTTTGTATTGTAGGCAAGCTGTATTTGAGTTTGATGGTATAAGCCACCTTTTAAATTACACTCTTTCTCCTCTTGTAAAGTTTTTAATAGATTCATTTCTTATATCTTTTATTTTCAAAGATTAATATACACAGAAAAATCTTGTAAGACAATACAAAAAAGGTTGAAAACCAGCGAACCTGCTAAGTTTTCAACCTTCTTAATGTTTTAAAAGTTTTCATCTATCTGATACGGTCAACAGAGCGCACCAACGCCTCGTCCTTGCCAATAGCACGTATCGCCAGATAATTCAATATTGCAGCAACAATTGGAAAAGCTAAAGGTATTTTGAAGCTATAACCACCTTCGCCCCCAAGCTCTTTAAGCGACAAATGAACGAAAAACCATGCTGCTGCTAGAAAACCAAGCATAATCAATATATTAAAGACCGCCATACGCATTTGGCGCACCCTGTTTTTGTAACCAAAAATAATGAGCAGTTGCAAAATTTCGATTACAGCTAGCAAGGCTATTAAAGGCCATGCATTAATTACTACATTCCCATTTTCAGCATGAAATACGCCGCGGATGGTGAATTCATAAAGTTCTGTACCTGCAATGATATCTCCCAGGGGAAGCCATGCAAGCAATCCGATAAGGATTAAGGCCAATAACAAAAATACGGTTTGTATACGTTGTAACATAATTCATTAATTTTTTTGCAAAAATAATCGAATGAATCAAAACAGTAACAAGAAAAGTGATTTTATGCAATAGATCGTTAGATTTTAGACATGAGACAATAGACTTTATTCGTAATAAATTAAATATCAGCATTTTAAACAAATACTCCGTCGAATCACAAACAATTCATTGTCAGCAACTTAAAAAATAATAACGAACTGTTGTTTATAAAAAGACTTGAAAAAATAAATCGAAAACTGTCTGACTACCTAAGCATTGATTTCAACTGCTTCCAATTCTTTCAATTGCCTTCTTTTGTCTCCTATCCCTTTCCTTCTTCTCTTTCTATTTAACATCATCTATCTCAAGTGCTCCAAAGCCACCGGAAATGTGGTCGTAGTAAAGTACTCCGTTTATATGGTCAATTTCATGCTGAAAGATTACAGCCGTGAATCCATTTATTTCTTCTTTTTTTGGTGTACCCAGTGAATCAAGGTAACTAAGTTGAATGGAATGTGCCCGTTCCACATCGCCCATGTATCCCGGAACACTCAAACAACCTTCGTTTCCGGTTTGTGTGCTGTCGCTAAAAGCTTCGACCACCGGATTGTAATATATTTCAAAGGGCTCGTTTGGTTTATCAAAACGTTGTACGTAAAGCATGCGCAACTCAACGCCTACCTGTGGTGCAGCAATACCAACCCCCGGGTTCAAGGTATCTTTAACAGTAGCCAGTAGCCTCGAACGGAAGTATTCCATACACACACTGCCAATTACATCATCATCTACCTCACGGCAGGCTTCACGCAAAAACAGCGAATCGGATTGTTTATCTATAACATACAACTCCATAAGTTCGGTTGCAGCTTTCGACGATACCAACTGGTGTTCATCTTTGTTTAAACCGCCAAAATCTTTTTGGCAGGCAAAAAACACAAAAATGAAGAGTAAAAGTGGAAGTGTTCTTTTTAATAATGATACCATTTGTACTGATTTAAAACTTCAAACATACACTATCAAAAGTAGTTTAAATTACACCAATTGTCAAAATTATAATTCATAATAGATTGCTTTTTATCTGAAATCATTCCAAATAATAAGAAATTTTCAAGCAAAAAAGAAAAATCGAATTGTTTGGTTAATTGTTTTGAACCTCGAACAGGCAAATCATCCAAAGGTAAAACCGGATTAAAAAGAGATAAAAGCTCTTCCTGTATCATAGGAATAACGCAACATTCAGCATCACACACTTTGGTTTAACAACTTCATTTTTTATATTTGTTCGCCTTAAAAACCAAAAGAGCTAACAAATAAAAAAATAGTAACAGTCCATGTTTAAGCATTACTTACTTCACTAAAAACA
>JAQIDF010000398.1 GCA_027858145.1 Prolixibacteraceae bacterium
AAAATATCGAAAGCGTTTGTCGAAGGCAAGGCTATAATTATTAAGGGCGGCACATACGAAACAGAAGACTACTGGTACAAATGCGACGATTGCAAAGAAACCATTTCGGCACTGAAACCCATTTCGCATTGCCGCAACTGCGAGTCAGAAAACATTACATTTCTTAACGAACAAAAAAGTGGACGACAACGCCGTGGCCGCAAGCGTAATCAGCAATAAAAAAAATAGAAATATATTCACCAGGCTCCATTAACACATCAATCCACCAATACATTACTCCATTATTCCAATATCAAACACGATGAACAGCTACATACAAGTTTATACCGGCAATGGAAAAGGAAAAACAACCGCAGCTTTTGGTCTGGCAATCAGAGCAACAGGTGCCGGCAAAAAAGTATATTTTGCACAGTTTGTAAAAGGAAAAACGTATTCCGAAATAAAAGCGGTTGAACAATGGCTACCATCCATTACCGTAAAACAATACGGCAGGGGTTGCTTTATTGTTAAAGAACCCGAACAATCCGACATTGATGCTGCACGTACCGGGCTAACTGAAATTAAAGAGATTTTACAATCGGGACAATATCAACTGGTGGTGCTCGACGAAGCAAACATTGCCATTCACTACAAATTATTCAGTGTTAATGAATTACTCGAAGCCATAAATGCCCGGCATCCAGACACCGAAATCGTGGTAACCGGCCGTTATGCACCGCAAGAACTCATCGATGCTGCCGATTTAGTTACTGAAATGAAAGAAATTAAGCATTATTACACCCAGGGAGTTGATGCCAGGAAGGGAATTGAGTTTTAGCAACAAATGGCATCATTAAAGAGATTCAACGAATGCCAATTTCAAAAAAGAATTAATGAATAAACTATATTATATAGTATTTTACCCTTTCTGCGCAATATCCTCCAGTCGCGAAGCATCCATAATTCCAACACACTTACCGGCAATATTTACAATACCTTCTTTTTCAAATTCTTTTAAAAACTTGATGGCACTTTCGGTTGATATTGAAGCAAATTCGGCAATATCCTGCCGCGTTAGATACTGAAATACCGAGAACCCATCAAATTCTGGGGAGGATAAATACAATAGTGCTGATGCCAGCTTGCCGCGCATGTGCTTGTAGTTAATATCTGTAAGAAGTTCGAGTAAGCGGTTTTCGTCCCTACAGTTACGTGAAGCAATACGAATCGCAAATTCACTGTTTTTTTTCATCAATTTATACAGCGCTTGCTTATCAATCATGCATACTACCGAATCTTTCAAAGCCACTGCCGAATAGTTATAACAGTCATCGCCAAACACCGACGAAAAAGCCAGAAAGTCGCCCGTTTTAGCAATTTTGATATTTATTTTTTTACTATTTCCGGTTTGCAAATGCAACTTAACTAAACCTTCAACCACGTATATAACATAAGGAGAAAAGGCATCTTGCTTAAACAAATTCTCGCCCTGCTCGTAGCATAGTTGTTTTTTCTTGCTGCTTATAAAATCCAGCTCATCGGGATAAAGATGATGAAAACACTTCGACGTTTTTTTGCAATCCCGGCAGTTATTGATGTTTTTTCCCTCTTGCATAAAGGCTTTACCATTAATTTCAGTACTATAAAAATATCAATATTGAACACAAACCTGAAATTTGACAGGAAAAAAGCTATCGTATTTCAATTTAAATATAAGAATCCCGAAACTAATGATTCTCATAAGAAAGCAAAGCTATGGTTATCTTTGCCAATTCAGAAAAGAGCAATAAAACCCAACCTGCAATAATAATACGCACAATGGAATTCAAACACTTATACAACAATAGCGACCTTTTCATTTTGAAAATAGCCGAGGATACCAAAAACCGCAGCAATAACCGCATTCAGGAAATTATTAAATACGCCAAAGCGGCTAACATCGATAAGATTGGCATTGCCAATTGCACCACTTTTACAAGAGAAGCAAAAGCTCTTGAATCGATTTTGCAACAGGAAGGATTCAGCGTAGCCAGAGTTCATTGCAAACATGGCCGTGTCCCGTTTAACGAACTTGTTGACGGATACAAAGGCATGTCGTGCAACCCTGCAGGACAAGCCAAATACCTTGAAGAAGAAAACACTCAACTAAATATTGCAATGGGATTATGCCTTGGACATGATATGATCTTTAACGAGAAATCGGCTGCCCCCGTTACAACATTAATTGTAAAAGAGCGAAGTAACAACGTATTAAATATATTAAATACAATATTGAAATAATGAACGACCAGCAACGTCATAACTTTCTTGAACTCGAAAAGCAAGCCTGGCGAGGTTAATATCAAGAAAAACAACTCACACAAAAAGATAATAAAAAATAAAATAATATGTACGACATTGTAGTAATTGGAGGAGGACCGGCTGGAATTACGCTGGCAAAACGTTTAGGTAATAAATATAAAATGGCAGTAATAAGACCCGAAGACCACAGCCTTATTTATTGCGCCATGCCTTATGTTATCGAAGATTTAATCGACGAAAAAAAATGCTTTAAAAAAGACGATCTGGTGACTGACAGCGGAGCTGAGTTAATAAGAGGAAATGTAAGCTCGGTCGATTTTGATAAAAAAGAGGTAACCATAAATAACGATACAGCGGTTACATACCGAAAACTGGTTATAGCAACTGGTGCAGCTCCATTTATTCCTCCTATCGAAGGCAGCAAACTCGACGGTGTAATGGGTTTCAAGACCCAGACCGACCTCGAAAAAATTCAACATTTAGTGAATAACGGTTTGAAACGTGCCGTAGTGGTAGGTGCCGGTGCCATTGGTATTGAATTAGCTCAGGCACTAAAACACAAAGGACTCGATGTATCGCTGGTTGACATGGCAGCGCAAGTGTTGCCCAATTTGGTTGGTATTGATTTTTCGCAAAAGGCAGCCGAAGAATTAACTAAAAATGGCATCCACCTGATGCTGAATTCAAAAGTTGAAAGAATCAGCGGAAAAACATGTGCCAACGAATTACATCTTGACTCAGGCGAAGTTATCTATTTTGACGAATATGCTCCCTGCACCGGCAATAATGACGAAACGGTTAAAGGGCTGGTGGTATTTGCAACTGGTGTTGTTCCGGAGTTATCATTCCTTCCCGAAGGAAAACTGAACACAAACCGTGGAGGTATTGTTGTTAATGAAAGAATGGAAACAAACATACATGAAGTTTATGCCGTAGGCGATTGTGCCGATTTTAAAGGTTTTATTACCGGCGAGAGTGCACCCGGAAAGCTGGCGACCAACGCTGTCCCAATGGCCATGGTACTTGCCAACAATCTGCTTGGCGAACAGTCGGAGTACAAAGGATTTATAAACGGAGCTGCCACAAAAGTTTACGACTATTACGTTGGAGGAACAGGACTTTCAGCTTCCGCAGCCATAAAAGAAGGCTTCGAGATTGTGAAAGGCTATAGTCAGCTTACCACGCAATTTCCAATAATGCCAGGGAAAAAAGAACTGAGGGTGAAATTACTTGCCGAAAAGAATTCAAAAAAAATCATTGGTGGTCAGGTGTTGAGTGGTGAACCGGTAACCAGTTTAATTGACCTGATTTCGTTTGCCATACAACAGGAAGCTACCGTTTTCGACCTGATCCAGCTTAGCTATTCAGCGCAACCGTACCAATCGTTTTTCCCGGCAGGAAATGCCATTGTGATGGCTGCCGAAAATATTGCTAAACAATTATAGCACTATACTATGGCTAAAACAGAACCTTTTGACTTGCATATAAATGAATACGAAAAATGGTTCGATGAACATCATTTTGTTTACCTGTCGGAACTTGAAGCAATTCAAACACTACTCCCCCAAAATGGCAATGGGGTTGAAATAGGTGTCGGAAGTGGTATTTTTGCTTCCGCGCTGGGTATTGCCAGTGGTTGTGACCCTTCATCCACAATGCGAGCTAAAGCAACCGAGCGGGGCATTAATGCTGAATATGGCATAGCCGAGGAGCTTCCCTACTCCGATAAAAGTTTCGACTTTGCATTAATGGTTACTACAATATGTTTTGTCGACAATCCCGAACAATCGTTTCGTGAAGCCTTCCGAATTTTAAAACATCGAGGGGAATTAATTGTTGGTTTTGTTGATAAAGATAGTACTGTTGGTAAAAATTACCTGAAACATAAAAATGAAAGCGTTTTTTATAAAGATGCCCGATTTTTTAGTACAGAAGAAATTTATTCATTGCTGAATAAGTCAAATTTCACAATTCAACAAACAGTGCAAACCATATTCAATCCACTACCGGATGTAAATGAAATACAACATACTGAAAACGGATACAACAAAGGTAGTTTTGTTGTAATAAAAGCGATGAAAAATGAACAACAATAACATTCGAATGGCAATAGCCGTTGATCATTCTCAAAACCTTCAGGCTATGCACTTTGGCGATGCCGACCAATACTTGATTTACGAATGGAAAAACAACGAATTCGTCTTTTTTAGCGCCGAGAAAAATATCTACAAAACGTACGATGAAAAAGTTGAACATGGCTCAATCAAAAAAGGTCAGGCCATCATTGATTTTCTCAAAGACAAAGGCGTTAATGTGCTTGTCTCAAAACAATTTGGCCGTAACATCAGAATGGTCAACCGGCATTTTATTCCAGTCATTATCTACAACGATACACCAGGGAATGTTCTTCCTGTTTTGAATAAACACATGAGGTGGATAGAAGACGAAATTCAAAACAATCCGCCCGAGCACAAACTTTTTACCATCAAAAACGGTGTGATGAAAACAGTGATAAAAAGCTGATTGGGCAAGAATGGATTGTTAGAAAAAATAGTCAATTAGTCATTTGTCATTAATGTATTAGTCGGTTCGCAAAAGATAGAGAGACACAGTGTGTGATGATGTAATTTCTTTATGTGCTTAGTGGCTTTGTGGGGGTTAAAATATTGAAAAAAGAGGCAAGAAAATGGACTATTTGGATAATGGAAAGATTATTTCAGGTTCCAGGTTTCAGGCTACAGTCTGTTTTTATCGAAGCAGGCTTATGCACTCATACACTTTTCAACTAATGCTGGGAGCTAAGCGACCAGTCCCTATAAGTGTAGCGACATCGGGAATCAATAACTTAATGACTAATTTACTAATGACTGTAAAAAGATGACTTTAACAAAAAAAATATCGAATCATAATTTCAAAGCTTTTCTTTGGCATGCGGGCTTTCTGGCTTTTGCTCAAAACTTTATGGATGTCGATACGGTTATTCCGGCCATGGTCATCGAATCGGGTGGTAATGCTATGCACATTGGAATTATTACGGCTATAATGCTGGGCGCTTCGAGGTTTACACAGCTATTTTTTGCCCCGTATGTAAGCAATATCCCGTACAAGAAAAAATTTCTGATAGGTGGCATAAGCACCCGTATACTCTCGCTTTTCGCGCTGGGTGGTGTTTTATTTTACCTACGCAATCACCAATCGTCGGCTATTCTTTGGCTTATTTTTCTGTTCATTACCATTTTTGCCCTGGCCGGTGCATTCACCAACATTAGTTTTAGCGATGTGCTTGGAAAAAGCATATTGCCCGAAAAACGAAAAACATTCTTTTCGGCTAAGCAAACCATTGCAGGCGCAATTGTAATAGGCGCTGCTTTTTTGGCCAAAAAGGTAATTGTTGCTTTTGATTATCCGGTCAATTTTGCCATCATGTTTTTTCTGGGCGCTTCTTTATTATTAATTGCCTCTGGTGGTTTCTGGAAAGTAAAAGAGATTGAGCCTTCGGAAATGAAAATTAAAAGTTTACGAAACTTTATTCAAATATTAAAAAAGGAACTAAAAGAGAATAAAAAGTTGCCATATTTTCTGGGGTTCGTAAACACCCAGGGCATCATCATTTCGTTTTTACCCTTTGTGATGTTGTATGCCAAACAGTACCTCAACGCGCAAAGCAGCGACACCGGCACATTCCTGCTATTTAAAGTTATTGGCATTGTACTCATAAGCTTATTGGTATTTTTTTTCTCGAAAAAAATCCGATACAACAAAATTCTTTATTTTAATGTCGCACTGTCGGCTTTACTTATCCTGCTCACGTTTTTTATACACAACCAACATAGCTTAATACTTGTGTTTGTTATAGGCGGCATGGCCTTTTCGCTGTTTACCATAACCATGAACGGTCTATTGCTTGAAGTTTCAACAAATAAAAACCGGGCCATTTACACCGGATTTGCGGGTGCCGGCAACATTCTTCCGGCATTGGTGCCCATCGCCGGCGGGGGCATTATCAGCCTTTTCGGGTTTACAGCCTTTTTTGTAATGTACCTGGTTCTTATACTTTCATCTTTATTTTTCATTTATAAAATCGATTGCAAAAAATGAAACCCGAAAACAGTATCACATATCACCCAATAGGAATGACCAATGTAAAGCTCGAAAAAATTGAAGGCAGCAAACTCTATGTTTCAGGCATCGATGCTTTTGACGGTACTCCAATCATCGATATAAAACCATATCTGCCGTCGGTCGATTGTATCGAAAGCAAACGCAACAAAGATGCAGAAGCTTATCTGGGACATCATGACCAAGA
>JAQIDF010000477.1 GCA_027858145.1 Prolixibacteraceae bacterium
CGCATAACTTCGGCCACGTACTATGTTGGTTTTATTCCCGGTTTGTTGTCAACCGTAATTGGCGCAGCATTGGCCGGAATTGGTATTTTTAAACGCAAAACCTCGCAATTGTTTAAAGAGCTGGAGGCATAGAACACCCAAAGCACCCCTAAATTAGCTAATGCTGAACTTCGTTTCCCTAAAGGGGACTTGAGGACTGTGTAAAGTTGGTGGTTTAGTGCAAATTAACTAACTTTATTGCAAATTGTAAATGAGACTTTCAAAATGCAAAAATTAATTGATAGGAAATATGCAGATGAGGTTGAGATGAACCGAAAAGTATTTCCGGTAACTGCTTTTCTTGGTACACGACCATGTGGAAAAACAACATTGGTGAAAATGCTCTCAGTAAAGATTGATTCGTTAATTTATTTGGATCTTCAGAACATGGAAGATGTGAATAAACTGAGCGATCCTCGGCTGTTTTTTCGCAATAACAATGATGCGGTGATTTGTTTGGATGAAATTCAGCAAATGCCTGAACTGTTTAGCGATTTGCGTAGCATTATTGATTCAAACAGGCAAAAAGGACGTTTCATTATTCTGGGCTCTGCATCGCCGCAACTTATACAAAATAGTTCTGAAACATTAGCGGGCAGGATTGGTTTTGTAGAACTTACTCCTTTTTTGGTTTCTGAGTTAATAGAGAATGATGTGAAGCCATATTCCATGAACGAATATGTTTTTCGGGGTGGTTTTCCTGAAAGCTTTTTGGCCGAAAATGATGAGTCAAGCCGATTGTGGCGCGAGAATTTTATCCGCACTTACATTGAACGCGATTTACCCCAACTTGGTGTGCAGTTGCCATCGTTGCAGATTAGGCGTTTGCTTACTATGTTTTCACATATACAGGGGCAATTGTTTAATTCGAATAAGTTGGCTGCATCAATGGGGGTGTCGCACCCCACTATTCGTCGTTACCTCGATTTATTCGAGCAAACCTTTCTGGTTCGATCCCTGGAGCCTTACATTATCAATGTAAAAAAAAGACTGGTTAAATCGCCAAAGGTTTATGTGCGCGATTCGGGTTTGTTGCATCAGTTGTTGCAAATAAACGATTTTAATCAACTTCTGGGAAATCCTGTTTTTGGCAGTTCTTGGGAGGGAGTTGTAATTGAAAATGTTATTGCTGAAATGCCCGAATGGCAGCCGTATTTTTACCTAACTGCAACTGGCGATGAAATTGATTTGGTGATGATAAAAGGTGACCGTAAAATAGCCATCGAATGCAAAGCATCAACTGCACCTCAATTAACTAAAGGCTTTTGGAAGGTTTTAGAAGACATTAAACCCGAGCATGTTTGGGTGGTTGCACTCATTAACGATAGTTATCCGATTAAAGAAAATGTTACGGTTTGTGGATTAACACAGATCGTTCATTATGTGAAAGAATTATAGTTTGAATCAGAAAAAAAAATGTCAAAATGAGAACATTAATAATATCAATAGCCCTGTTTCTGGTATTTAGCGGCTTTGCAGTCCCCGATGCTAACCAAATACTCGAAAAGGTTGATCAAAACCTTTCATCTGAAAACCGTGTAATGGAATCGACCATTACCATTCATGGAAAACGTAATTCGCGCACCATGACCTCACGCACCTATGCCATGGGCGATAAAAAAGCATTTACCGAGTACCTGTCGCCGGCACGCGATGCCGGTACTAAAATGCTGAAGCTCGAAGATCAGCTGTGGATTTATTCACCCGGTACCGACCGTACCATCCAAATTTCGGGGCACATGTTGCGTCAAAGCGTAATGGGCAGCGATCTATCGTACGAAGATATGATGGACGACCGCAAGCTGACCGACACTTACACGGCGACCATCGAGAGAAATGAAACCATCGACGGACGTGAAACATATTTAATTCTTCTCGAAGCCAAAGTGGATGATGTGACTTATCATAGTCAGAAAATGTGGGTCGATACCGAACGCTTTGTGCCGCTCAAACAAGAAATGTACGCTAAAAGCGGACAGTTGCTCAAGAGCCTCGTAATGCGCGATGTAGAAAAAATTGATGGCCGGTGGTTTCCCCGGACCATGGTGTATAAAGATATGCTTAAACAAGGCGACGGCACAGAATATACCGTTACTAAAATTGAATTCGATGTTGACATTCCAGAATATATTTTCAGCAAGGCAGCGTTGAAA
>JAQIDF010000496.1 GCA_027858145.1 Prolixibacteraceae bacterium
TAAGCTATGAACCACTTTTGAAAATTATAACGAATGGATAAGATTATTATGTGTCCACCCCAATTATGAAGTGATCCATCAGATCCCTGGCTTTGTGCTGAAATATAATTCAACGAAAAAAATGCCGTAGACAGAAGCCTACGACATTTTAATCCCAAAAACCTAATTAAATGGTTTATATATCTATTTTTAAAATAGATTCTTTAATATCTAATCATACTCATTAAACAAAACCTGTTTTAAAAAGTTCATCTATAAATTGTGCTAAAATCCTAAAACTTTCGTAAATTATGGGTGTATTTAAGAAGTGGGGGTAATTATGAGAGATGTATTTCATGAATATATGTCGAAAAGGATAAAGGATATTTCAAATTCAAATCCTTTTGAAAACCCGGGGCCGGTTGTAACTTTCTCCCGAGCTGCAGGTTGCTCTGTGAAAAATATCACCCAAATGTTGCAACAACGTTTAAACAGTATTTCAAAACAGTCCAAATGGGAAATAATCAGTAAAGAAGTTTTACATGAATCGGCCGAACGATTAAACATCGACCATGAAACAGTTCAGACTATTTTTAATATTAGTGACCGGTCGTTACTCGATGATATTGTAAATGCATTTGTGTCAAGAGATTACCATCTTGAGCGAAAAATGTTAAATACGGTTGTAAATGTAATTTACTCATTTGGTATCGAAGGCACTAAAATAATCGTAGGGCGGGGAGGCAACACAATATGCTCCTCAATCGATAAATCCCTTCATATCCGTATCGATGCACCCCTTGAATGGCGAATTCAATCTGTAATGGATTCAAAAAATTTAAGCCGTGATAAGGCTCGTTCGTATATTAATCATTTGGAGGCAAACAGGCGTAATTACCGGCAAATGATAAAAGGAAAAGCCACCAAATGTGATGATTTTAATATTACATTCAGTAAAATTAAATTTACAGATGAAGAGATTGTTGATTTGGTTATTGAAGCTATGAAAATTAAAAAAATCATCTGATATATGTCTTCTTTTTTTCTGACTGATCACGAAAAGAATATCCTTTTAGAAATTTCCCGGAACCAGTTAAAACGTTTGTTTGACTATAATGTTGAAGAAAACTACCCGGTCACCGATCATCTTAAAGATCACTGCGGTGCTTTTGTGAGTTTATATAATGGCAATAACCTTAGGGGGTGCATTGGTGCCTTTCGGATCGAGAAACCATTATATGAAACGGTTAAAGATGTAACTATTTCATCAGCTCTGAACGATTATCGTTTTTCACCGATAACTTCTGATGAAGTTGACGAAATAACGATTGAAATTTCTGTATTGACCCCGCTTGAACGTATTCAAAGTTTGAATCAGATTGAATTAGGAAAACATGGCATTTACATTAAAAAAGGCATGTTGTCGGGAACATTTTTGCCACAGGTTGCGTTAAAGACAAACTGGACTGTTGATGAGTTTGTTGGTCATTGCAGTCGTGATAAAGCCGGTATCGGTTGGGAAGGATGGCGAGACGCTGAATTGTACCGTTACGAGGCTATAGTTTTTAACGACAAAGATATTGTATGAACCAGTTGATAATTTTATTGGCAATTTTGGCTCTTAATGTAAATGTTATGGCAAAAGATGTTATTGTTTTTGGAGGTGGATGTTTTTGGTGTACCGATGCAGTTTTTGAGCGTATCGAGGGTGTTTCGGGTGTGATTCCGGGGTACTCGGGAGGCAATGTGATTAACCCCTCATACCGTGAAGTGTGTACCGGAAATACTGGCCATGCCGAAGTGGTTGAAGTAACGTATAATCCCGATTTAGTAAAGCTTGAAACCATACTTCAGGTGTTTTTTACAACGCACGACCCAACAACGTTGAACCGTCAGGGAGCTGATGTGGGGACTCAATATCGCTCGGCCATATTTTACACAAACGAAAGGCAAAAACGGGTTGCTGAACAGGTTATTGCTGAACTGGAGCAAAATAATGTGTTTGATGATCCTATTGTAACTGAAGTGCAACCATTGGAGAATTTTTACCAGGCTGAAGAGTATCACGATGGATATTTTGATGCTAATAAACAACAGCCTTATTGTCGGTTTGTAATTCAGCCCAAAATCGAAAAACTTGAGAATGTTTTCGATGAGATTCTTAAAAAATAAAAGCCGAAACAACTTATAAATTATTGCATCCTGCTTTATTCTATAATAATTTGTTGTGTTCTGTTACAATAGTTCGTTAAACTTTTTTAAAACACTGACAATGAGCTATTTGTGTTTTGATCAAGTAGTTGATTAAGTCGCTGATATCTAATGTGTTATGGATGAGTCTATTGTCTTATGTCTAAAATCTAACGATCTATTGCTGTTATCAATCGTCAAAAAAGCAAATTGTTCCGTTTTATTCAATTGGTGTTAAATCAGACCATAAATCTTTTAGCATATTTTCAACTAAACTCCAGTTTTCAATTTCTTCGCGTAAAGCTTTACGACCCTTTTTATTGATGGCATAATATTTTCTGTGGCGGCCGTTGTCTGCCATTTTCCAAAGCGATTTTATCAAACCGTTTTTTTCAAGTTTATGTAATACAGGGTAAAGGCTGCCTTCTTTCCATTCTATCTGATTGTCTGAAAGCTCTTTTACTTTTTGCATAATTTCGTAACCATAACTCTCTTTTTTGTCTAATATCGAAAGTATTATGGGAACTGCTGATGCTCCTACAAGTTCTTTTGAAATCTTATTCATGACTGTGTTATTAATTATACTTTATACTTACATATACATTAACATCTGATACAAAATGAACATAAAAATAAGTAAAAAGAATAAGAAAAGAAAAATATTATGCAAATTCAATACAATTTAGTTTAAAACGGCGTGCATTTGTCAAAATGTATTATTTTTATCAAATACTAAATATCATCTTAATATGTTACCAAAATTTCTAATAGCCGATAACTCGCAGGAATTCCCCGAGAAAATTTACGTGGTACACAATGAGCCACCACGTTTCATTGTAGAAAGTGATATAGAGGACTTCTACCGTAACCAGCACATTTACTGGATTGATGACAAGCCTGATGATGAAGATTTAATTGAAGGGCTCATCGAAGAGGCCGATGATTTTATTGAAGCTGAGTTTAACAGCCAGGAAGACCTCTTTGATGATGAAATTGGCATGAATTAGCCAATCTCAACTCGTGGCAATAATAGTTTTATTTATAGGTGCATTTTTCCATAGAGTTATTAACTAATACATCGAAAGCAATAGAAGGCAGTTGAAAACAGTTGAATGCAATTGTTTCCCATGGTTTTCTATTGCAATCAATTGCTTTCAGGCATTTTCAAAAAGGAATAAACGTTTGATTTAATGTCTCGGATCTCAGGAGATTATCGACGCACATTAATTGTCTTCTTTTATTGAAAGCTGTATTCTTTTCCGTACCAGGTCAATATCAATGATTTTGGCTTTTACATGTTGGTTGAGCTTAACCACTTTTGCCGGGTTGTTTATGTAACGGTTTGCCATATTAGATATATGAATAAGCCCGTTTTCTTTGATGCCAATGTCGACAAATGCCCCAAATCGTGTTATGTTGGTAATAATTCCGGGTACTGTCATGCCAGCTTTTAAATCTTCGATGGTTTTTATAGAATCGTCAAATTCCATTACGCTAATTTTTTCGCGCGGGTCACGGCCGGGCTTATCCAATTCGTTGACGATGTCTTTGAGTGTTGGTAAACCGGTTTTTTCGCTTACAAAATCGTTAAGGTTAAGCTGTTTTCTGAGCACTTCCGATGCAATAAGCTTATCAATATTGGCATCGAGCTTATTTGCCATTTTCTCAACAATGTGATAGCTCTCGGGATGTACTGCCGTGTTGTCGAGCGGGTTTTCAGCATCGCGTATACGTAAAAAACCGGCTGCCTGTTCATAGGCTTTAGCTCCCATGCGTTTAACGCTGAGTAACTTTTCGCGTGATATAAAGTTCCCGTTTTCTTTACGGTAATCAACAATATTTTGTGCCAGTTGGGGGCCTAAACCTGAAACATAAGTGAGGAGGTGCTTGCTGGCGGTATTCAAATTTACGCCAACGGTATTTACACACGATTCAACCACCCTGTCGAGGTCAGCATGGAGTAATTTTTGATCAACATCGTGCTGGTATTGGCCCACGCCAATCGATTTGGGTTCAATTTTCACCAGCTCGGCCAACGGATCCATTAACCTTCGCCCGATTGAAACAGCACCACGTACGGTTACATCATAATTTGGAAATTCTTCGCGGGCAATCGATGATGCAGAATATACCGAGGCACCATCTTCGTTTACCGAGAAAACACTAATATCGCGGTCGAACCGCATATACTTCATGAATTTTTCGGTTTCGCGGCCGGCAGTTCCATTGCCTACAGCAACTGCTTCAATTTTATACATGCTCACCAGCGAGGCCATTTTCTTGGCCGATTGTTTCACCTCCCGCTGTGGTGGGTGGGGGTAGATGGTTTCGTTGTGGAGGAGGTTTCCTTGCTCGTCGAGGCAAACTACCTTGCAACCGCTACGGAACCCCGGGTCGATGGCCAGTACCTTTTTTTGCCCGAGCGGTGGGGCTAAAAGCAGCTGACGGAGGTTTTCGCCAAAAACCTTAATAGCTTCTTCGTCTGATTTTTGTTTCCATTGTTGAGAAAATTCTGTTTCGATTGATGGCGAGAGTAAACGCTTATAGCTGTCTTTTATGGCTTTTTCAACGTGCTCGGTACATGACGAATTACTACGGATGAAAATTTTTTCAAGTTTTTCAAAGGCATGTTCTTCCTCAATGGAAATGGAAACTTTCAGGAGGCCTTCTTTTTCGGCCCGCTTAATAGCAAGGTAGCGGTGCGAAGGGCATTTTTGTAATGGTTCTGTCCAGTCAAAATAATCGCGGTATTTTTGGGCTTCAACTTCTTTGCTTTTTACCAGTTTTGAATGTATAACAGCTTCGCGTTTAAATAGAAAACGTACGGAGTCGCGGGCCCTGCTGTTTTCGTTTATCCATTCTGAAATAATATCGCGTGCCCCGGCAAGTGCTTCATCAACCGTTTCAACCTCATCGCTGATCAAAGAAGCCGCCCTTGTTTCGATGTCGTTTTCGCGCTGTGCCATGATGATTTTAGCCAGTGGTTCAAGACCTTTTTCGCGAGCAATGGTTGCACGCGTACGTTTTTTGGGTTTGTAAGGCAGGTAAATATCTTCAAGCTCGTTTGCATCATACGTTTCTCTGATAATATTTTCAAGCTCAGGTGTGAGTTTTTCCTGTTCTTTAATGGTATGGAGAATGGTTTCTTTGCGCTTATCAAGTTCGGTAAAGTAATTCAGTTCTTTTTGAATTGAAGCAATTTGTAATTCGTCAAGGCTGCCGGTAAGTTCTTTGCGGTAGCGCGATATAAAAGGGATAGTAGCGCCACTTTGAAGCAGGAATATTGTGTTTTTTACTTGTTCTAAACCAATGTTAATTTTAGATGCTATAAGCTGATAAATTTTTTCTTCCATAGTTTTTCAAAACGTTAAATTCATTTGCTTTGGCAGGTTTAATTCATGCCTGAAGTTTGAAAGTGAAACCCCTAAAAGCCGGACAGGCTTTTCAAGAGGGTATTCACCACGTAATATTTTCAATGCTCTTTCGGTTAACTGTTTTTTACTTTTTATAAAAGTCTCTAAAGTATTACTTCGTGTGATACTTTCAAAATTGTGAAACTTTATTTTCAGTGTTATGGTTTTTGCTTCTATACTTTTGCTTTCAATATCAAGCCAAAGTTTGTCAATAATTTTCAAAAGCCTGCTTTCTAATTCTGCGGGCAATGATGAGTCGTTCTCGAAGGTTTTTTCTGCCCCAATTGATTTTCGTTCACGGTGAGGTGTTACTTCGCGGTTATCAATTCCCCGTACGATGTTGTAATAATATCCGCCGGCTTTGCCAAACCATTGCATCAGGTTTTTTTTTGAATGCTTTTTCAAATCTTTTCCATTAAATATGCCCAATTCGTGAAACTTTTGACATGAAGCTTTTCCAATACCATAGAATTCTCCAATTTCAAGTTTTTCTAAAAAAGCAATGGCATCTTGGGGCGGAATGGTAAATATGCCGTTTGGTTTATTGATGTCGGAAGCAATTTTTGCCAGGAACTTATTGTACGAAATTCCGGCTGATGCTGTTAAACCGGTGGACTCGTGTATTTCATCTTTTATTTTGCG
>JAQIDF010000498.1 GCA_027858145.1 Prolixibacteraceae bacterium
ACGATTAAAAGAATATGCAAGTTTCAACACGCAGGGAATGATTGGTGCATTTCAATTCCACTTTGGTACGATTAAAAGAGCTTGTCGCCAATGTATTTTATTTTCCTTTTCGTATTTCAATTCCACTTTGGTACGATTAAAAGAGCTTTCCATTTTTCCCAAGCTAATTTCTTTGCTTATTTCAATTCCACTTTGGTACGATTAAAAGGTAATTTTCCAATTCATTACCAGCCTTTTGAATATATTTCAATTCCACTTTGGTACGATTAAAAGTTATACGGTTTGCCTGACCAGTATCGAATTGATAAAAATTTCAATTCCACTTTGGTACGATTAAAAGCATCTGTAAATGTGATAGTTTTATCGCTACTTGCTGATTTCAATTCCACTTTGGTACGATTAAAAGAAATCTGAAACTTTTGTAGCATCAGGAGTGATACCATTTCAATTCCACTTTGGTACGATTAAAAGCCGTTTTTTCAATGGCTTATATACACTGTTACCTACATTTCAATTCCACTTTGGTACGATTAAAAGCTTTGGTTGCCAATGCAGATAAATCCTGTATTTCATATTTCAATTCCACTTTGGTACGATTAAAAGGAAAAACAATTTAACAATAAATGAAATACAACACATTATTTCAATTCCACTTTGGTACGATTAAAAGGGCTGTTTTGTCACGTGCAAGTTCTTTATTTAATATATTTCAATTCCACTTTGGTACGATTAAAAGAAATTGCTAAATATTCATTTAATTGCTCGGTTGTTTATTTCAATTCCACTTTGGTACGATTAAAAGATTTTATGAACCACAAGCCTTATTTAACGTACAATGATTTCAATTCCACTTTGGTACGATTAAAAGTAAAATTTCTCTGCTCTCCATTGAGTAAATTACAAATTTCAATTCCACTTTGGTACGATTAAAAGCAGCTTGAACATACGCAACTTACATCCTCACACATTAATTTCAATTCCACTTTGGTACGATTAAAAGCTACCGGCTGCTGGTTCAGTCAGTGATCGAATAACAGATTTCAATTCCACTTTGGTACGATTAAAAGCACGGATCTGATGTGTATTATTCTGAATTTTTTGAAATTTCAATTCCACTTTGGTACGATTAAAAGTGAACTCGAATAAGTTGTTGATTGAAATCGTTAATAAATTTCAATTCCACTTTGGTACGATTAAAAGACATACCATTAAATGTGTTGTAGCTTCCAGTCGTGTATTTCAATTCCACTTTGGTACGATTAAAAGCGTTTTTAGCGAGAAAAACCAACGGGTTAAAATTATATTTCAATTCCACTTTGGTACGATTAAAAGGCAACAGCACCGACCCAATCTTGCTTAGCCATGCATTTCAATTCCACTTTGGTACGATTAAAAGAAACGGTACCAGAGGGCTAACCAAAAGCGAAAAATCATATTTCAATTCCACTTTGGTACGATTAAAAGCTCGGATATGCAGCAAGGTCGCAAAAATCTAAGCGAATTTCAATTCCACTTTGGTACGATTAAAAGAAAAACGTCACGCAATCGGTATTATCTATTGTTCTATTTCAATTCCACTTTGGTACGATTAAAAGTTATTTGCAAGAAAGCCATTTAACGGAGCTTACGGGAATTTCAATTCCACTTTGGTACGATTAAAAGACTTATTCCATGCGGTATAGATAGGATCGGTTTCATCATTTCAATTCCACTTTGGTACGATTAAAAGTGGCTAAAAACCTCTTAGCAAAATGTTTTATAACGGATTTCAATTCCACTTTGGTACGATTAAAAGAAAGCTGAATGATTTAAGGGTGTCACTTATTGTTAATTTCAATTCCACTTTGGTACGATTAAAAGCATCTCCAACTATTGCAGCCAACGCCCCTTTTTGTGCATTTCAATTCCACTTTGGTACGATTAAAAGATGTTTTTTTCGATGTTCCCAATATGTATTTCGCCTCGGCTTTATTATAAAAAATTTCAATTCCACTTTGGTACGATTAAAAGTCGCCATGATCTTCAAAAAAAAATATTGAAAATCAAACGTTTACTGTTAGCAAATATAGCATTTTTATTTCTTTTTGTTGTCGATTAGTTAAACGGTGTTTTATACCGTATTTCGACAACACAACTTATCTTTTTGATTTTCAACATGTCAAAGAACGATCCCTCAAATTGAGCTTATTAATTTATTGCTTTCTTCTCTGCTATTTCACAACATCGACAACTTAAAGGAAATTGTCAACCGATTGCCTTTCTTTTCCAACAACCTCTTTTTTAAGCCACTTCTCGTTCCGGGTATTAAAAATTATAAGGCTATCCGTTTCTGTATCGATAATGTCGAGGGCTTCTTTTTTTAGCTCTAACAATTTTACTTCGCTAATTTCACCCTCTAAAACTGAATTTTGTATCCAATTCAAATACCTGCGGCAGAGTTTTAACATCTTCCCTACCCGCTTTTGTCCTACATCGTAAACTAGTATTACGTACATGTTTTTTAGTTATTTTGTTAACAGTTGGATTGATGGGATTGATGGAGATTGAGGGAGATTGATGGAGATTGATATAGATTGATAAAGGCTGCTATCTCTCAATCTTTTTCATTCAATCTTTTTCCCTTCAATCTTTTCAACCATCATCCTACCACCACATTTTAAAAGGTTGATACTCCTCTATTCCCAACAAATGCTTTTGTATTTTGTAACATTCGAGTTTAATCAGATGCTTATAACTTACCGAACGGTTTAACGATCGATGCTTTATGGTTTCCTGCAAGCGGTCTTCAAATGCCTGTACAAATATTTTACGGCCTGCATTTTTCAAAAGAATTTTTTCCAGGTTTTCCTCAAAATGTTTAGATGTAATCATTTTCTTGTTCAACACCTTAAATATCACCCTGTCAACCAACAGTGGCTTAAACACTTCGGCCAAATCGAGCGAAAGCGAAAAGCGCCTTTCACCGGGTGAGTGCAAGTAACTAATTACCGGGTTAAGTTGTGTTTGGTGTATCGATCGTAAACACTGACTGTAGCACATCATATTACCAAATGAAACCAGTGCATTCACCTCATTTTTTGGCGGACGATAGCTACGACCATCCATACTGAAATCGTTGATAATAAGCTCAAATGCCTCATAATAATGCTTTCGGATATTTCCTTCTACCCCCATCAACTGATCAATTTCAGTAACATTAACCATTTGAGCCTGCAAAGCTTCGATTAATTCAATAATTGGTATCAAGTCTTTTCCACGCGAGTTATAGTAACGCAGGTTTTTAATCATGTTATACGAAGCCCCGTCGAGGATACGACGTGCAATGTCGATGCGCTTTTTCTTATTGTCGTAATGTTTTACTTGTGCCACAAGCATTTTTCCCGACAACAAAGCTTCGCGTGGCATAAACGAACCTGTGTAATTCTCGTAATAATCGAAAAAATGAACAGGTACTTGCTGTTTGCCCAAAAAATTATACATGGCAGAATTGGCATCGAGGTTACCAAAACAATATAGCTCATCGACATTCTCAACCGGCAGGAACCGGGGCTTTTGCTCATTCCCCTCTTCGTCGTAAGGCGTAAACTTTAGCGTATTATCGCGCCGCTGCAATTGGCCGGGGTTGAATAGGTAGTAAGTGCGTTTCATAATTCAATCTCCTCCTCCGCATAACAAAAATCAAAATAACTACAATTCCTGCATTTGCTTTTTTGAATACGTGACGGGCATTTTTCCTGATTTATGATCTGTTCAATTTCAATTAGCATATCATTGATAGCTTCACGGTCGGGAGTAGTTAAGAGCACTTCATCTGTTTTGTGCAGCCGTGGATATTCGAGCAAGCCGGTAGCACCCTCAACCCCGTTTTGCTCCAGTACATACAAATAATACTTTACCTGCCAATGGTGGGCTTCCTCGTGCTTGTCTGATTTTTTAATCTCGTGCACTACTTTGTCCTTTGCATCGTAATAATCAATTTTGATACCATCGATGGCTACTTCCTGGTATTTCTCATTACGGCGCGGATACGAAGTTTCATGTATCAGCTTTCCTTCATAAACCAGATCTGAGTTGCTTTCCATATTGATGCCGTTGGCAAACAGCCATAGTTTACGGTGACATATCAGGCAGTAGTTAAAATGAGTTCCGGTGATGTGCATTGTTTATTAGTTTATTAGTCATCTGTCATTAGTTGGATTGATGGGATTGATGGAGATTGATGGGAGATTGATGGGAGATTGACGGGAGATTGACGGGAGATTGATGGGAGATTGATGGAGATTGATGGAGATTGATGGAGATTGATTAAGGCTGCGAACTTCAATCTTTTCCCATCAATCTTTTTCATTCAATCTTTTCCAATCAATCTTTTTCATTCAATCTTTCTTCAATCAATCTTTTCTAATCAATCTTTCTCAATAAATCTCATTCAATTTTTTTGAAAGCGCCACATTTAAAGTCAGGCTCGTCACGCTGGTCATTTCGGTTCAGCAGGCAAAGCATGTCTTCTTCGGGATCGCCGATGTAAAACGATTTACATAACATACACAGGCTGGGTGTTGGTACCGTTCCCGGGTCGATACGACTGCCATCGTCGTTGAAAAAACCGTTTAATTCTTCGCCATAAATACTGCTATTTCTTAAATCTTGCCAGATAATAGCTCTTACATGTTGTTCGAGCCATGATTGTTTATAATTAAGCCAATTTTGCTTTTCGGCCGATTTAAGCACAACTGAATTGAACCTTTCTGCCCGGTTTTTTGAATTCAGCGCCTCGAACAATTTTGTTTGCATGGTATCATTTAACAGCTGATTGATAAAATCTTCCATCATATTTTCTAACTCGAACCTTAGCAATGGTTCTACCGCAAAATGATCTCCCCAGATGTTGATTTCGTCGCTCCCTTCTTTATCGTTTATACCGATAAGTGTCCCAAACTCTTCAGGGTCGTCACAAACAGCTTGTGGGATTTTTTTCAATTCAAGGGTATCGGTAAACAGGAAACAAACCAATCCGGACTCGATGGTCTCGACCATTTCGGGAATAAGCGCTTCGTAGCATTCGGGAATCTCCCGTTCCAACTCAAAAAACTCTTCGTCATCCGGCCATTCGTGGTCGCAGTCGCAAAAATCGCCATAAGGACAATTCATCGGATCACCGGTACAAAATTCAAGATCCATTCCCGACATAGGAAGATACTGCACCGGGTGATGCCAATTGCTGGTTATTGTATCATAGAGCCATTCTTTGGGCATACCTTTTGGTGCATCAATCAATTTTATTAAAAGCGAATCGAGCACTTCAAATATGGCATCGAGAACACCCCTCCAATGACGACAATGAAGGTTGTTAATATGTGGGAAAGCTTCCTGTTTGATACCCGTAAGCTCTTCGATGGTTTTATACGGAACCATTGACAGTTCTGCCATTGAAGGATCATCGTCGAAAACAGGTGGTGTTTCAAAATAAAATGGTTTTGGCGGGTTTTTGGCAGCCTGCTGTAAGTCTTCAATTAATTGTTGTATGTACTTATCCATAGGGTATTTTTTTTGGTTTCATGTTGGTTATTCTAAGCTTTCAATTTGAAACGAAATTTCATACGATCCATCAGTTGTTTTGCACTCATATTATTTATATTTCATAAAAAATGATCCATTAACTTTGAAATATTTTAGAAAATAATTTTGATAGCAAAGTATTCGTTAATTGCACATCAAATTCATCCGAATCCCAGTCTTCATCCTCATCCATTCCAAGCCACTCTTTAAATTCCAGATGTTCAGGGTCGTTTTTATCGGATAGACTTTGGAGCATGTTTACATATCCCCCAACGCCTCCGCAATCATCGGGCGGACAAGCACCTTCTCCATCCATTAGTTCAGGTATCTGTGATGTATCGGGAAGTACTTTTTCCAGTGTTATGGTGTGTTCCCACGAATCGCCAAAATCGTATATATAAACAAACGTATCGCCTGTTTTTTTGAAAATTTGGCTAAGCGGAGTTTCTTTTGCTTCTATTTGTTGTTGATCGCCAACATCTAAATACTCATATATTTCGGCAATAACCGTTTCCGAGTCGAACCCGTTTTCAGAAAACTGGAACAAGTGATTGTTTGCCCATCCCATCACAGCCTGCAATACATAATGCATATGCATAAACGTATAATACGAGGGCACGGTTATACTGCGCCATACGCGGGGATTGTCAAGTCCGTCGAGTACTACTTTAAACTGAAAGGTATTGCTGCCTTCCATCACGCTTTCATTAAAACTCAGAGAAGGATCATAATATTCATCATCAAATTCTTCATCATCGAAGTCTTCATCATCGAAGTCTTCATCGTCAAAGTCTTCATCCATTGTATCAATAAAATTATAATTACCCGGGCCGGCTGCTTTTTCAAGCTGTGCAATTATAGATTTGCCCTGCACTTCAGAATCGTATGGCCCCTTCACGTAACATGGTAAACCATCCATACCACACTCAATATCTATTAGTTCTATATCGTCGGTATCTTCTTCGAGTATGTATTGTGCAACCGAGTTAAATTCGGGATGGGGTTTAAAGCCAAATTCTTCAGCATATTCCACCCCTGCAAAAATGATGTTGTGTGCCAAGGCGTATGGAATGGTTGCGGCATCGGCATTTTTGCTGAATTTATCAATAAATTCACGGTATTCTATATTGCTTATATTGAAATGGTAAAATGCTTCTTTTACTCCAAGGCACTTTAAATCGACCAAATACAAGCCCATGGTTATATTGCTGTTAGAGTGTTTTCGGGATACAATAATATTAGCTATCCCTGCTTTTTGCCAATCGGTATTGATATAGCACTCAAAAATTGGTAAGCTACGCGCCTTTTGACGAATATAATTTTTAGGACTCAACATTTGCACTACTTTTCCTTTTTTCTTATTCACCATTTTTTCATTTTTTATTTGTAACCTTTTGAAGGTTAAAAATACAAGCTATTGCCGATAAAAAAAACAACAAAGTGAATATTTTAGTTTTTTCACCCCTGGCAGGGGTAGAATTTGATAAAATTCGCAAGGTTAAAAATGATCATAATCAAATCGCTCAATAGTTATTGAAATATCATCTGTTTTTAACGTTGTTATATGCCAATAATCTACTTTGGGTGGATTTTCGATAAAATTAAATAATTGTGTATAATTTAATGGTGATACACATTCAAATGGAGTTGCATCCTCAATAAAAAAACCAAGACTGTTGAAAGCTTTTTTGATATTGTTTATATATTCCTGTTTCTGAACTTCGCTGAGTGCATTGGGATGTGGAAAGTTCAATTCCATGTCACGAATAACAGAAAACGGATTTTTGACAGGTTCAACAGGAACCACTTCTCCGGTAAAATCGCCCAAATAACCATCGTAAACCTCCATAAAATCGACATGATAACAAAGTTCTGATTCCAGTTTTCGCAATGTTTTAGGAAGAGCCTTAAGCCTTCGTTTTTCATTCTGAGCCTCAATGTTTTGCTCCTTCAGTTTTTGCTTTCTGATTTTTGATCGTTGGTTAAAATTGCTCATATACTTTTTTGTTGATTCATTTACTTTTTTGTCCGGGCTTTAGTTCCTTTATGTCTTCAACACCGACAGGTTTAGGCCAACATCTTCTTCGGCTTGCCTAAGTCCTGATTCCTTTACATCTTCAACGCCGACAGGTCTTACAGACGCTGTCGGGTTTTTGCTTTTTCACCCCTGACAGGGGTTGGAAGCCGGCCAGGGGGTGGCATTAATTTAGTGAAATTTATTCCAATTGATTTTCATAATCGAACGCCATCATTAAGTCTATAAGCCTTTGTTCTGCACGGTCGAGGGCATCGGCAGATTCTGTTTTTGTACGAACATATCCACCTGCCGAAAGGGTTACATAGGATTCAACTCCCTGCATGTTTTCTTCAATAATGGGTTCTGCCTTATTCTCTTCCTCTTCTTTTAGTTTCGCGCGTATGCTTCCTGCAATTTTATTGGCATTATCAGAAATGGACACAGCCAATGTTTCCATTAAACTGAAAGTTCGAGATTGGTTTGATGTAATAGTCCAATTGATAATGGCATGTGCCAAAGCAGGAATTAATCTTTCTCGAACGGCAGCAGGTGCAACTAAACAAGTTCCAAAAACAGTTTGTGCTTCTTCCCATCCTGCATCACGCAGTTTGTCTTCGGTTTCATCGGTAATCTCCGGTTCCAGTTTGTTCAATAACACGCAGAAAAGACGACGCAAATCAATGGCCATGTCTTGAACAAAAAGACCTGTGGCCCTATTCGTGGAACCCCCTTTGTTTTGAATCCATTTTCTATTTAAGCTGCGATCTTGTCCTTTTAGTACATCCTGTATTTCTGCATCAGTTAGGACTTTACCAGATGTGTTTTTCACAATAATTTTATTATTAGGTATTTCACTCCTGTCAAAGGATATGTTTTCTGGCTTGACTCCTGCTAATAACGGATGTAGGCCTCTCATTGATGAGATTGAAAAAGGACTTCTTCTTTTAAGAGTTCTTGTTTTTTGACCATCTTCATTTTTTTGTGCTGTCTTCATCCATCCTCCAATCAATTGATCAAAATTTTCCGGATTACAAGTTCCATGGACTTCGGCCTCTTCAATTTTTCCATCTTTCATAAGATTGTGATAGAAAGTAGTAGGAGATCGCATTTCATTCAAATTAATCATCAATGAATCAATTAGTGATCGTTTAACCTGCTGTCCACTTGAATAAGGAATATAAGTATTAAATTGTGGATCGTAATAGGTTTTTTGCCCATTTGCTACACAAAAAACGGTGTGTTCTGCTCTCTTTAATGTTCTAATATAAATTGTACTCATCTTTTATAGTTTTTATTGGTTAGAGATTTCTTTCGGCATAAGCATAATCAAATTTCAACAGCACCACAAAATAGCCAAAATCTTCGGCTGACATTAAGTGCACCCTGTCGCGTAATTCTTTAAACAGAGGCAACAGCGCTGCATCAACGTCTTTTATCACTGTGGTTAGGGCATCTAAAAAAACTTTTTTAGATTTTGCAACCAGCAACTCTGATTGGATTAAATTTTTCCTATCATTTTTGGTTGCTTCACTTCTATACGCATGAAGTGCATTGGCAACTTCGGCAGTATATTCTAACGATTCTTCTTTGTTTTTAGTAATCATAGCTAATAACCAAGTTTTATAAGTTCTGTAAGTAATTATATTGTCATAATCTTTTTTTTCTGCTTTTTCTTTGCGGGATTGAAAGTCCTCTTCCAATTCACCATTCTTGAGTGTTACAGTTGGCTTGATCAATTTCAAATTGGCATCACTCCCAAAATACTTTCGCAAATCTTTCGGTTCCAGTGCTTGTAAACCAATTAAACCCAACTCGCAAGCTCTTTTAATATGAATACCAAAAAGAGATTCGTAAGCTTTAGCATCGTTGATGGCTGCCTGATCACCAAAAAGAATTTGATAATATTTTATAAGTGTTTTAGCTTCTGAAAAATGAAAGGGGTAAAACCCTAAAGTTTTATTCGTTTGACCCAGCGTATAAACATAACCAGTAAAGGTTTGATTTGGAAAATGATTTGAAATATTAAAAAATAGCTCACTCCATTTAATGGTATTTACCTCAATCACTTTTTCATCAACTGAAAATACACCCGATGAATGTAGTTGTGAAAAATCAAAATCATCTCGGAAATATTTATTGAAGGCATAACTGAGCCATTGACCATTCCATGTGTTGATTTGATTTCCTCTTAATCGTTCAAGAGTATCATCATTTAAATAAGCACGATACATTTCCCATCCATCGTACAGTTTCATGAGTATATCTGGTTCGTCGAAAAAAATGGAATAACCTCCGGCAATACCAATGCCTAATCCACCGCCAATCCACGAGAAATAAACATCCTCAATATCAATATTGAAATCTATATCGGTTACGGCACCCGAAGTTGTTGCGTATTCTTTCATCTCAGATGCCGGAAAACCAATTGCAATACTTGCTTCGATATTATTGTTGCTTTTGGCCTCAGCTATTTTATTCACAAACTCTTTTAAAATCTCCTGCCTTTTTTGAGCATCCAGCTTTTGAATAATCTTGACTTGTTTTTTTGTTTTTGTTTTGAATCCTCCAAAAGAAGGCTCTTTTTGCAATTCGGAGCAAAAATCGTCAAGTTCCTCGTCAGAAGTGAACTGTTTAGTGTTGCCATTTTCATCTTTTATAACGGTCATTAAACCAAGTTTTCCGTTATTCAATGTAGTAATCCCTTGCACAAAAGGTGAGTTTTGTGGCCAGAAGAAATACTTGGAATGATTAAAAAAACAATCAAAGTAAACTTCTTCGAAAAACTCTTTCGCTTTGTAACTTGTTCCTTCTCTTTCGTTATACGCTTTTAAAAATGTGCGCCCTATGGTTGATGCTATCATAGTTAGTGTTTTATAAAAATGAATATGATGAATTATAATTGCAGGCTTTTGCTAACGTTACATCGAAGCCTGTTTCCGTATTGTATGATGAATCGGGTACAATGAAAGGTCTTGAGCCCCAATCCAATTGTCGTAAGTCTTTTACCACATAATAGCGTGTGCTGATTTCCATCAGGGCGCGTGCTTCATAGGTACTTTCTCGATAGATTTCTTCATCGGCTTCACAAATGCAGCTTACACTGTCAATCTCCAATAAATCGAGCAAAATGGCTTTAGGGTTGTGTGTTAATTTATCGATGCTCCACTTTCCACTTTCCTTAAATACCGAATGTTGTTCAATTTTCAGAAAATCAATTTCGGTAAATACCTGATCGATTTTGCTTTGTAAATCAGTTTCATCCAAAAGCTCACCATTGGGTAAGGCCTCATAACTGCGTTTAATTATTTCAAGGGAATAGGGTAAAGCTTCCTTTTTATCTTCAGGCGGAGACAATACATAAATTGGTTTATAATGACCAATGGTCTCCGATGTTCGTTTTCGATTTACACGACCAAAACGCTGCGCCATTGAATCGAGTGGTGCGGCTTCTGTAACCATACAGTCAAAACTAATATCAATGCTCACTTCAACAACCTGAGTTGAGATGACCAAACATGCTTCTTTCGAGGTGTTGAAATTTCCGTTTTCTTTGCCCGTTTCATCCAGCCCCAGCAGCAATCGTTCTTTCTCATTTCGATCCGATTTTTTGAACCTGCTATGGAGTAAAAGAATTGGAATCCCGGGAAATTGAGATTTGTATTGGGCGTATAGTTCTTGCGCTGTTTTAACACGGTTGCAAACCACTAAAACTTTCTTTTGATCAGCAAGTGCATCTCCAATGATTGAATCGGCTTTTTCCCAATTATCAATTTTATGTATGATGTGTCGGTTAAAAAGCTTTAGTTCTTCTTTCGTTAAGGCCACTTCATAAACATTCTCTTTACCTAAAATGGCAATAATTTTATTGTAAAGGATGCCTGGCATTGTAGCCGTACCAATGTGAATGTTGCAATTGAGATATTTTAAAACTTCAATTATTTTCAGCACAATCGACCGGGTCACATCAGTATAAGTGTGAATTTCATCCAGAATAACATCACAACCCTTAATGTCCATAATCATAGCCTCGTAACCATTGGTGCCAAAAGCAATAGCCGCAATTTGGTGAGGGGTCAATACTTTTATGGATGAACCTACATGTCCCTGAATAATCTTTTCTTCTTTTTTACTTCCTTCCAGCACAATGCTTGATGCAGCATGTAACAATCGAATATCAAGCTCAGGATTATCGTGTTTCAGATCTTTCTTTACCCGTTTGTACATGGCATTAATGGAAGCCTGGAATGGTAGGGTGTAAAACACACGTCCCTTACAGCGACGAAAAAGGAAATCGGTTTTACCCGCACCGGTACAAGCCACCACCATGGTGTGCCTCTTATTTGAATTAGTGTCTTTTAACGAAAGAGGATACAGCGAATGTTGCCGATTGAAGAACTGCAAATTCGGAATCGCAAAAGTTCTATTGAGGTATTCATCGGTATTATCCGACAAGGCCGAAGCAAAATGATCGGAAGCCATTAAAAGTCCACGCCATTGCGAAAAGCCACGTTCCCTAACTGTCTTTTCGCAGTATTCAACAACGAAATTGAAATTATCTTCGGCTTCCTCCTTACTGATGTCTCTTTTTTCAATTCCAAAAGATTGTAGTATTGTTAAGGCATCATCTTTCCATGCCTCCCAATCTTTGATGTGCAGTTCAAAAGTATCGCCTCGATTTTCTTCAAGATCTAAAATTCCTTTGTCTCTGGTATCGTGTAAAACAGATTTATGGTGAGCAATTACCATTTCAATGAGCTGAGGATGCAATGCTTCGTTAAATAATGAAAGGAAGAAACATGAGGCTATTTCATGTCGAAATGGAGTAGTTGGAATCTTTGTATCATCCAGGCGTTTTTGAAATACGGTACTTGCTTTTCCGATATCGTGCAAAATAGCACCAAGCCTTACAGTTTCCGGATCGAGGTTTGAATACTGTGCAATTTTAACAGCAACCTTACTCACTAAAAGCAGGTGTTCATAAAGGCTGGTCTCTTCAGGCGATCCTTTAGCTTTGATATGTGGACAAATTTGGATCATTTGTTTTGTGTTATCGTTTTGTATTTAATTGGACTTTCAGCCCGCATTTTCATTAATGGTGTTATTATTGTCCCCAGGGTGTTGCCCCGGGCTCAATTAAGCAGGGCTTTCAGCCCAGATGCGATATGATTTGCACAGCATAATTGCCTGAAAGGCAAAATCAATTCAGCCCAAAGGCAGCGCCTTGGGTTTGATGTATCACATCAATAAACGCCCTGTAAGGGCAGGTTAATCATTCCATATATACCGCTCATAGTAATCGATACCATATTCATTTAAAAACATGATATACTCTTCTCTAAAAGTATTTTTCTTATGATGCTCCTCCTGATTTTCAATGTATCTTTTTGTTTTATCATGAATACTGAACCGATATAAGCATACAAGTGTGTTTTTTCACTATCGCGTATGACCGTAGAATTGCTTTTGATGTGAAATATCAGATGAACAAACAGCTTTGATAATGATTGTGCCATGTATATTAGATTTTAATAATTGGTTTTTACCGGATTACCTACAACTTTTAAATGACCATACATTGCCTCGTTCTCTTTTAGCCGATTATAACCTACTAAAAATGACTTTTCATTACGTTCAAAAATCAACTCAAAGCCTGCAAACAGCTCGTTATTTGTTTCAAACTCAGCTTCTGAAACTTCATTGATCTCTTCATCAGGATAAAGCAAGTCTTCATTTCGGGCTAAACAGATATGTTGTTTTGAAGCATGAATTGCATCGGATTCATTTAAAAAGGCAAGGAAAAGAACGGGTTCAATTAATACTCCCCGAACCAAAATGGCATAAGGCCTTTCATAGGTTTTGTTATTTCTTGTTCCTTTTTCGTTCCAACCACGAGATTGTATTTGTTCTTGCTGTTGTGAAATTTGTTTATAACTCAACCTGTGCCTAACAATTTTCTTGATCTCACCATCATCATCCTTTAACAGTTCGGGGAAAAGTTTTCGTTCGATACCAGCAACTATTGATGGAGTAAGAAACTGTTGGCTGTAGGTTTCGCTGTCTCTCACTGCTGTCCAGGGTTTGATAAAACCGAACGGGCCTGAATATTTTACGACGTATAACATAGTTGTATTCTTTTTTCGTTTTACTATCCCTGACAGGGTTTGAAATCCTGTTAGGGATAAATGAAACTTTATTTAATTGCACCAAATCCAATCCCTGTTGAATTTCCAAGTCCAACATTCCATGCAAACAGTTTTGTTTCGGGTTTACCTTCAATAATTACCGGACACCAACTTGCTCGGTTATGAATGCCATCATAGGTTACTTTCTTTGTCCCGGCATTTGGATATGACTTATCAAAACGGATATCAAGAGTTTCATCTGTTAGCCCGACTTTTTCCATTTTTGTTAATAGGGTTTCTTTCAAACAGGCATCAGCCCGGGGGTCGTTGAATAAAATATGATCAACGTCTGTTTCTACTCTTCTTTTTATAAAAACAGGGCTTGCCACGTAATATAAGTCCCTGCCTGATAAATCAGGATCTTCCTGAATAATTATCTCAAAAACTTTTAAACCGTGAAACATATCAGGATCAGCCTGTATACCTTCAATTAGCTTTTTAATCAAAGTTTCATCAGTAGAGCTAATAAAGAAGTAGGCATTGGAACTAAAATGTAAACCCGAAATAGTAGCTTTCCCTCCTTCTAGCCGGGAGAAAGAATACAATGATACTTCGCCATGCTTATCATTCCAACCTAACCACTTATGAATAGTCCCTGTAAGCAAAGGCTGGTGGTCAAAAGGGACAATTTTGTTTGTTGTTTTTATTTTTAAATGTACTCTCATTGTTCAATATTTTTCCTCAATTTACAAATAATTATAATTTATTATTCATTTTTGTTTGTTTAATATCCTCTTTTTAAATTGAATATATTGGCAAGCTGGTTTCATTTTACTTTTTTATTTTTATCGATCTACCCCCATCTCCCAGTCCATCCTGTCCATATCAATGTCCGTTTTTGTTTGCCTTTCTTCAAAATTCTTTTTATCGCCAAACCATTTCAATACCTCATCGCGTTTTAATTTTGTTGTTTTTTCGGAGGTACAGGTCAGGTAACTGCTCCAGGGGTATTCACCCTGTCAAATAAGATTTGAACTTTCTTCATACCATTGTTTTAATCTATTTTTCAAATACATTTTACCATAATGTGTTTTTAGGTATTTCTCCCTATGTGTCGCATCCTGTTGATTTAAACATCCTTCAAAATAGATTAAAGCCAGTGGCCGTCTATTTTTTGTTGATTCAACTTTACCGCCGCAATGCTGTTCAAATCTTAATTTTAAATTTTTGGTATATCCTGTATAGTTTTTACCATCCCTCAGACTGTGTAACACATATATGTAATAGTACTGTTCCATTGTGAAAAATTTAAAATTATTTGACAGGGTAAAAAGGGTGCTCGCAAAAACCATGATGGACCGGATTATAATGAATGTAAACAACAACTTTCATTAGATAATCAATATTGTCGATATGTTTTCGTTTAAATCGGCGTTCGAATAAGGTTCCATGTACTCCTTGATGCAAATTAAAGTA
>JAQIDF010000520.1 GCA_027858145.1 Prolixibacteraceae bacterium
TAAGTGAGATGATGTATATTGTTACACTTAAAAATGAATAGTTATGAAACGAAATCGATTAATTTTAGTTGCTGCAATAATAGTATTTTCTGTATTTGCCTGTCAGGATTCAATTGAAACACCAGTTCCTGAAGGAGATACCGAAGACATTCTGAAATCAGCAGAAATGGCTGAAAACGATATTGTTGCTGAAACAGTTTTTGAAGAAGCCAATTTTGAGTTTGGAATTTTTGCGCAATACGAAAAAATGTTGAGGAAAATGGCCAACTATAAGGGCAGCAAAAACCTAAAACCGGGCAATATTGGAAACCGGTATAAAAACAACTCATCAATTACTGTTCAGCTAGATACCGCTGAAACGGGATATCCTTTAATAATTACTATAGATTACGGTGATGAAACGACATTTAGGAATGGACGCGTAATAAGTGGTGTTGTTTCTATCGAAATTTCAGCATCGAGAGGTACTGACGGAGCTGTGCGGACAACAACCTACAACGAATGCATGTTCGACTCTGTATTAATCGATGGTGTTTATATTCAGGAATTTAACACCGATAACGATTCGCTATGTATCGTATCTTCCAACAGTGATATAACCTTTACATTGCCCGATAGTACTGTAATGCACCGTTCAGGATCTTACTGGCGCCAGTGGATTCCTGAAACAGGCGATTCAACAGGATACTTCAATCGTACCGTTACCATTAAAGGACAAACTATTGTCGAACGCTCTGATAGTGCAACGTGGAAGCGTGAAATTGTAAACCCGCTTATTAAAATTGCTGATTGCCGGCATCCGGTACAGGGCACCGTTCACTTTTCAATGAATGAAACAGTAGTAGCTGAACTTGATTTTGGAACGGGTGAATGTGACGATAAAGCAACCTTAACGGTTGATGGTGAAATTATTGAAGTTAATCTACAAGGTAAAAGGCCCGAAGCAAACACCGAAAAATATAAAAACAAAAATAAAGGTGGAGACAATGGAAAAAATAATGGCAACAACCATCGCGGGAACAAGGGCGGAAACAACTAATTTTTAGTGAAAAATATGGCCGGATAATCAAGCTGAATAATTCCGGCCATATTTTATCTATTTCTACCATGTAATATTTTGATTTTTTTTCGTTTATATTTGAGTAGATAAATCAAAATATTTTGCCTTGAAGAAAGAAGCGTTTAAAATTTTATTTGATACGTATTTTGATGATGTTCGGCGGTATGTTTTATATCGATCAGGCAACGAAGATTTGGCGACCGACATCGCACAAGATACCTTCATGCGGATATGGGAGAAGAAGATTGACATTGATAAAAAACGAATCAAAGGATTACTTTTTAAAATAGCCAACGACCTTTTTATTTCTCAATATAGAAGAGATAAGGTTGCTTTTAACTTCTTAAACACATTTGAGCCTGATAAGCGAAGTGTTACGCCCGAAGACGAGTATAGTTACCATGAATTAAAAAAAGCCTATGAAAAAGCTTTAAAATCGATGCCTGAGAATCAACGAGCGGTGTTTTTGATGAGCCGTATCGATGACCTGAAATATAAAGAAATTGCCGATACACTTGGTCTTAGCGTTAAAGCCATTGAAAAACGGATGAATCTGGCTTTACAGCATTTAAAAACCAGCATGGCTGAAAAACTAAAGTCTGTCATTTTATTCTTTATAAATTTTAAACCTCTGCGCATCATTAAGTAGAATACAAATGAAAGAGCAAAACCTACATAGCGACTTGTTTGAGATTGAAGAGCAGAGCAAAGCTTTCTTTTCAAACGGGACTTTTCATTGGAAAAAATCTTCCGGTGAAATTTGGGACGAAATGCAGCCTGCACTCTCTGAAAAAAAAGGGCGGACTATCATTTTGAGGTCAAAATCTTTTTCAATTGCCATTGCTGCCGTGTTTATTTTGCTTGTTGGCATGGGCGGTTTCTTCCGTTATTATACTAAAACGATTAATGTTCCTGCCGGAGAACATCAACTTGTTGAGTTACCTGATGGTTCCACAATTCAACTTAACGCCCAGTCACAAATTTCATATAAGCCTTATTGGTGGAAATTTAAACGAAACGTTCAATTTGAAGGCGAAGCTTTTTTTGAAGTTCAGAAAGGTAAAACATTTTCAGTAATATCAAATAAGGGTATAACTGAGGTATTAGGTACAAGTTTCAACATTTTCTCGCGTGAACAAACTTACAAGGTTACTTGTGTTACCGGGCGTGTAAAAGTTATTTCAAAAACGATGAAAGAAGTGATACTTTCGCCTGATAGCAGGGCTACAATACTGCCCGAGGGCGAAATTAAAATGGATGAAAATATTAGTACGCTGCCCTATATTTCATGGAAAGATAATTATTTCCAGTTTACAGGTGTGCCGTTTGAAATGGTTATTGATGAAATTGAACGTCAATACAACCTGAAAATAAAAATTGATAACCCGATAACAGATAAATATACTGGTAACTTCAAACGTGAAGGTAATGTTGATGATGTTTTAGAATATGTTTGTTTGCCAATGGGATTGAAATTTGAGAAGGTATCGGATGATACTTACCTGATTTTTAGGGATGCTAATGAGTAAGAAAATCGTAATATGGATTGTTATTTCTGTAATGTTTAATGCCGGCTTTGCTCAGCATCGACAAATTCATGTAAGGGCCATAGATAAGCCACTCTCAGAAGTACTTGTTGAGTTGCGCGATTCGTATGGTTTTCAGTTTTCGTACAGTGAGAATGAGTTATCAAAGTATAAGGTTTCTTTATCTAAAACATTTCAATCGCCCCGTGAAGCTGTCGAATATCTTATTAGTGGCTTCCCGCTTTCGTTAAAAATGCTGGGCAATGTTTTTATTATTATCCCCGATAAAAAGCAAGCCCAACCAACAGTTGTGAATAAGATAACAGGTAGGGTTGTTGATGCGTTAAGTTACGAACCCCTGCCTTTTTCTCATATTATAATTAACAATTATTCAACAATTTCCGATGCAAACGGTCATTTTGCTTTTACCTCCAAAGCTGATAGTTTGCTACGTGTTAAAATTTCTCATATTGGGTACTATGGATACGATTCTATTCACAGGTCTGGGAAAAATCTCAGGTTTGAACTCCACCCTTCTGTTAAAGAGCTCGGCGAAATCACGGTAAAAAGAAATGTTAGCAATTTGAACTTAGAGCCGGTGTCGGGCTTAAAAACAGGCGATATAAAACTTAACAATTACGTGGCAAATTATCTGCCCGGACAAGGCGATAATGCCGTATTTAATGTATTGAGGCTTATGCCGGGCATACAAGTGGCAGGTGAACAAGCAAGCGATTTGCTGATCTGGGGCAGCCAGGAAGGGCAAAGTCGGGTTGTTTTTGATGGATACACCATTTTCGGGCTTAAAAATTACAATGATAATATAAGCGTTGTTAATCCTTTTTTGGTAAAAGACATTAAGATAAAAAAAGGAGGTTTCGATGCCCGTTATGGTAACCGGGTAGGCGGACTTGTTCATATTACCGGTATTAACGGAAATCAAATAAAGCCGGCCTTTAGTTTTAATATCAACAATACAACACTCAATGCCATGATCGAAGTGCCTTTGTTTAATAAATCAACACTGGTTGGTGCTTACCGGCAATCTTTTTATAACCTGTATAATTCCGACGATTTCAATATCTTTGCTCCTACCCGGCAGGCTACAAATCCCAATTCAAATGCTTCCCGCCGGTTCGATAATATTGATGTCTCGGTGTTACCTGACAGTTATCGCTTTAGCGACTTTAACCTAAAATATTCGTATAATTTTTCAAATGGCGATTTGGCTTCAATTAGCTATTATCATGGAGGTGACGATTTTACATTACTGTCAAATGCCTCAATTGTACGTAACCAGCCAGGGATGGGAAATAATAGTACTTCTTTTGATTTTGAATTGGAAAATATTGAGTATCACCGTCAATCAGGAATTTCAGCCCTGTATTCACACCAGTGGGAACAAGGCGACATATCAAAACTTTCTCTTTCGCGTTCAGTTTTTAATAAAATATCAACTGAAAAAATCTTTTCTGACAATGATGGTGCAGGTACTGTAACAAATCGCGATTCGTCACAAGTCAATAATAATACTGTAGAAAACACTTTCAAGTTAACGCATCTCGTATATTTTCAAAATGGCCATAGTCTTGAGCTTGGATCGGGAGTCTCGTTAAATCATGCTAATTTAACCAGCTTCATTCGTTTTTCAAATTTTGACAGCCTTCATCAGGAAACCAACTATCAGTTTAACCGTTTATTCTTTTATATCAACGACTATTTTCCCATAGGGTCTTTATGGGTGCTTAACACTGGTGCCCGGTTAAGTTACTCAGGCGAGGCATCCAAAAAAATCTATTTCGATCCGCGCGTTAGCCTGAGCTATAAAGCAACCAATGAATGGACGTTTAGTGCGTCATGGGGTATCTATCATCAGTTTATGTATAAACTTGCAGCTATCGACCGCGACGAAAACTATTCCTGGTTTTGGGTAACTGCCAATCAATTTCTCCCGGTTTTACAAGCCCGGCACCATGTTGTTAGTGCCAACTATCATAAAAATGGCTTTACTGCCAATATTGACGGATACTATAAAACCACCAATAACATCTCGCACCGCCAGGTTTTAATAAAGCATACGCCACGTTCCACAAACATAAATTTTAATGTTCAAACCGGAAATATGCGTTCTGCGGGGCTCGATTTATACTTAAAGCAAGAGTTTGGACAACATCAGGCATGGATTGCATACACGCTCTCACGTACTACCGAAAGCCTTGCTGATAACATCAGTGATTTGCCTGAATATTCGCTCTCGCCGTTTCATCAGCTTCACGAGTTTAAAATTGCAGCATTGTTTAACATCCGTAGCTTTTACCTTTCCGGCAATTACGTTTACGGCTCAGGTATACAACTTTTAAGCAATATGTTCAATGCTCCCGTATCTTATCACCGTTTAGATGCCGCCGCAACCTATCGGCTCAAACGCCCTTGTTTCACACTCGAAACAGGCTTTTCGGTGTTGAATATCTTCAACACCGAAAATCTCAAATACCAAAACCTCATCAACATAAACCTTACACGTAATCTTGGCGAAGTAAAGATATATACAGGAGCTGTGCCTTTTACGCCCACGTTGTTTCTAAAGCTCACATTATAATAATTGACTTTCTATTGTATTCAATTGTTTTTAGAATATGCCAAAAAGGATTTAGTGTGAGATGATTAGATGGTGAAGTTTATTTATTACTTCGGATGCTCGTTATTTAGTTTAGGATTATCCTTATGCCGTTTTCGGTCGCGGAGTGTCTTTTTCTCAATGTTTTTTCTAAAAGCTTCCTCAAGGTCAACACCAGTTTGATTAGCCAGACAAATCAGAACCCATAGTACATCTGCCATCTCATCTGCCATCGTTTCGGCACTTTCGCCTGTTTTAAACGACTGGTCGCCGTATTTGCGGGCCATTATGCGGGCCAGTTCACCTACTTCTTCAGTGAGTACTGCCATGTTGGTAAGCTCACTAAAGTAACGTACCCCAATGGTTTGTATCCACTCATCAACCTGTTGTTGTGCTTGTTTTATCGTTAAATCAGGCATGTTATTCTTTGTTTTTTGTGTCAATCCAAATGGTTACCGGTCCATCATTTACAAGTGCCACATCCATATGATGCCCAAACTTACCGGTCTGTACCCCTTTGCCCAGTTTTACCGACAAATATTTTACAAACTTTTCATACATGGGTACTGCATAATCAGGCTTTGAAGCATGAATGTACGATGGACGGTTGCCTTTTTTTGTTTTGGCATGAAGCGTAAACTGACTTACCACTATTATTTCGCCATCCTCATCAAGCACCGAACGATTCATAACCCCATTTTCATCGTCGAAAATGCGGAGCTGTACAATTTTATTGCACAGCCACTCAATATCTTCGTCGGTATCGGTATCTTCAATGCCCAGCAATACTAACAGGCCATGACTAATATTCGATATTTTTTCGTTCTCAACCGTAACACTGGCTTCTGATACTTTTTGGATTAATGTACGCATAAAAACCTTGTTTAATAAGATTTCAAAACTATAAAATTTTGGGCAATTGAACTTGCAGAAGTATTTGGCAAGCCGTGAACAAAAGTGACACAATAATTGACTAAACTATTTTGTACAACAAAAT
>JAQIDF010000014.1 GCA_027858145.1 Prolixibacteraceae bacterium
GATGCCGATATCCAAGGCTGTTTTGATAATTTCGACCATGAAATCATGATCGACTTACTATCAAAACGAATCAAGGATAAAAGTATCATGAAACTGATAATGCAGTGGCTTAAAGTAGGTGTTGTTGACGGTAATAGTATGCAAATAAACCGAATGGGAACTCCCCAAGAGGGCGGAGCGTATAGAAAACACCCAGTGGGTGTTTTTAGCGAACGAGCCAGCATGCAGAGCAGGGGTTCACCACTACTATGCAATGTATATTTGCATTATGTTTTGGATTAATGGATGAATAATACCATTCGACCATTGTTAAAGGGAGAAGTCTTTCTGACTCGCTATGCCGATGATTTCATCATCGGATTTGAGAACGAAGAAGATGCACAACGGGTTTACAAGGTCTTGCCTAAACGCATGGGTAAGTTTGGTCTAACCATACATCCTGAAAAGAGCAAATTAATAGAATTTGCACCGAAGGGAAAAGGCAAGGTTGCTACACTTTACGCTTCCGAAACCCAAAATAGTACATTATAATGTGTAAATTTATGCGGCAGATACAAAACATATTAACTGAGGAGCCGGATACGGGAAATGCGAAGCATTCATAGCCTGCCCCGCTTTTTAGCGGTGAACACCAAGAATATTAATATTGTGAATAATTCTGTAAGTCCGGTGGTTGCTGAGCTTGTCGAAGCAATCTGCGGGGGGGTAGGTGGAGTAATCCGCTATCCTATCCCGATTATAGCCAATTATAGGTCGATGCATAAAAACAATTTATTATGAAGAAAATTATAATAACTCTAAGTTGCTTTTTTTTCTTTTTTTCACTTGCGTTTACTCAAACGGATAATACGCTACCTTTTTTTGATGATTTCAATAATGATTATGCCAATTGGACAACATTCTCCGTTAACGGCAGCGACGAATGGCATTTGAGCGGTGAAGATGGAATAGATGGGAGTAAATGTGCCTGGTTTTATGTTTTTTCAAATCCGGTGCAAGCAAATGACGATTGGCTGGTTTCCAAAGCATTTAACACTAAAGGGATTTCGAATGTTGCCATCGAATTTAAGTACCGGTATAACCGTGATGGAGCAGTGCCTGAATTCTATTATACTTCTGTATTTGATGGAAATCCTTCAAATTCGCAATGGACGAAATTAGATAATAGTTTCTGGATAAAAGAATGGACTTGGAATGATGGGAGAATAGAATTCGAAATCCATCAGGATTCACTTTTTTTTGCATTTCGCTATCAATCGCTTACTGAAAAAATAAGTTATGTGCTAATCGACAACTTCAATATCAAAAGTTATGAGCCCATTGTTATGGAAAAATTTGGCGAATCGCAGTATTTCGAGTTCTACTCCGAAGCCAGCAATTCTAATTATTGGGATACTATTTCAGCCTCAGTCGATAATTGGTTCAACGAACTTTGTTCGTATTGGGACAGACCCCAAACTAACCCTCTATTTAATGAGGGTGAAAAAGTAAAAATCTACCTAACAGACAAAAATCAAATAGACGAACAAATTGGGATTATTTCTCCTGATTGGAAATTTGGCAACTATAAACTTCCAAATGAGATTTATGTTGCAATCCCACACGGAGGTAAAAACGATATTTATGAAGGTTCTTTTATAAAAGTGGTTAAAAATAGTTTAAGTCAGCTGGTTCTGAAAAAAAGAAATAATAGAGATCTCGGAGGTTATTTAACAGATTATTATTCAGAAGCATTTGGATTGTACCAAAGTGGCTACAGAGCAAACCGAGATTCTATTATACTTGCAATAAATAACCTGGGACGATTGCCTTTGTTAAGTGATATTGAGAATACCAATGGGATAAATAATACCTATAAAAAGGATTTAGTAGTGTCTTTTATAGAATCTCAAATATTGGCTGAATCTTATCAACTTTTACATTATGGAAATGAAGAACGGTGGCAAAATCATCTCAAATATTTCTATCAGGCAGATGAAGATAAAAGAATGGGTTTAACAACATCGTCGTCTAATTTCGATATATACAGCATCCAACGCGATACAATATATAATACATTAACGATTCAAAAGCTTGAGGAATTATTTATTAGTTATACATCTCTTTTTGAACTAAATATTTACAATCGGTTCAATGTAGTTATTTACCCCGATATTGAAACAGCAACAGAGATGAATGGTGGATACAGTATGGGTTCTGCACAAGGGGGTGATCTATTCAATATGCTATCTCCTCATACTGCAGAAGACCCTATGGCAGCAGCTGTAGGTGGCTTAATCAATCATGAATTCTGGCATATTATTCACTTTCACATGCGGCCTTATAATGGCTTTCCGGGTGGTTATTTTATTATGGAAGGAATGGCCCGCTATATGACAAGAGACCCCATAGATATGCAAAATGTACAGCGTTGGAAAGTTGAGGAGCTATTCTATGATTATAGTAGTGATTACGGTCGAGAACCAACATTAATGGATATCATGGAAAATCCACAAACATATGACCCCTATTTCTTTGGGCAGATGTTTTACAACTATTTAATCCCAAATATTGCCAGCCATATCGACCTTAAAAAATTCTTTTTGGGAAGATGTGATTGGTCTGCACTTAATAAATCTTATGAAGAAATTGACCGAGGGTATATTCACTTTATTAAAAGTCTTGTGAATTATACTCCACCTGACAGTTTAACCTCTATTCCTTTTGAGGAGCCTTTTAACGATTTTTTTAACGGTTGGATCAAACCCAATTTCAACAATCCAGACAATTGGCAAATAGCCGTCGATAGAGGTTTTAACGGCGGCAATTGTGCTATATTTTATACTTATAGCGATTTAAATGAACCGATTGAATCGTGGTTAATTTCTCCTCCTTTTAATACTGAAAACACGGAGCAAATTAATTTATCATTCGATTTTATGCTCGCGTGTGAAGGTGAAGGAATAGAATTAGAGGTTTTTTACACCAATAGTTTTAAAGGATATACAGATAGTACAAATTGGACATCGGCTAAAAAAATTACTATGCCAAGTGATTGGTGGTGGAGCAATTCAGGAGAAATAACTATATCAAATCCACCTGATACAGTTTTTATTGGACTGCGTAAAAAATCAACTGGAGAACAATATCTTCAACTTTATATCGATAATTTTGAAGTAAAAGAATTATTACCACTGGAGACTCTAAATGCAACTGATATAAACCATAATTCTTCAACTTTGAATGCTTTGGCAACTTCGAATTTTTATACGACAGTTACCCAACATGGCTTTTATTGGAGCCAAACAAACTCACCACCAACAGCAACCGATAATGTTGAAATTGTAGCCGGTACAACCCAGGAGTATTCATTTCAACTGACAGGATTATTGCCCGAAACTACATACTATTTCAGAGCATTTGCAACTAACACTGATAGAACGGTTCTGGGTGAAGTTATGCAGTTTGCTACATTGGATGATCTTGAATATGTTGACTTACCTTTCTTTGACGATTTTGAGAACGAATATGAGAGTTGGAGCAGCAGTAATATTGCAGGTGCAGATGTATGGCATATCAGTGGAGATGATGGCATTGATTTGAGTAAATGTGCTCGCTTTTATATTAGATCAAATCCACAGCAGTCTAACGACGATTGGCTTTTAACACCATTGTTCAATACAAATGGAATAAGCAATATCCAAATCTCATTCAAATATTTATATCATGGCGATGGTTTCATACCTGAGTTTTATTATTCCAATAGTTATGATGGAAATTTGTCTAACTCTACTTGGACTCAAATTGATAATAGTTTCTGGCAAAATATGCTCTCTTGGAATGATGCTCTGATTGAAATTGAAAATCCTGGCAATCCTTTTGTTTTTGCAATTCGATATCAATCAACAGTAGATATTCACAATTATATATTAATTGATGACTTTAGAATTGAGGGAACAACCACAAATACTTTAGAAAGCGTTCTTTCTGTATATAATTTTAAAATCTACCCTAATCCGTTAACCCACGAATCCATCATTTCATTTAAATCAAATGCCAACGAAAAAGTAAATATTTCCATTTACGATATGAATGGCAGAAATATCTGCACTTTACTTGATAAAAAACTATATGCAGGTATGCATCAGATTAAAGTGGAAAATCAGATGCTAACCAATGGAGTATACTTATGTAAACTGGCAACTTCGAAAGGAATATCAACCTTAAAACTGGTCGTAGCGAAATAAAATGTATGAATGAATTTAAATAACTGGCTATAATAAGTAGAACTATGAGCGGTCGGCACGACGCAGCGATGAGTGCATGT
>JAQIDF010000036.1 GCA_027858145.1 Prolixibacteraceae bacterium
ACTACATCGTTTACACCGGCTTTGGGTGCTTTGCCACTTTCGTCGATTGTGATTGTGAGAGCCGTGGTTTCGCCGGGTGTTTTTACGCTGTGGGTTGCTGCTACCTCGCCATTAATATAGGCTTTGGCCAATAGTTCGCCGGCTTCGAATTGCTTGATATTGAATGTGAACGGCGGGTGTGGCAGGTTGTCCGAAATGCGGTTTTGGTCAGGCTGCTTGCGTCCCAGGCTTTTGCCGTTAAGGAACAGCTCTACTTCGTTGGCATTGCTGTACACACGTATGTTGAGCGGAGATTCATTGGTCCACCACGAGGCAATGTGTACCATAGGGCCACTTTGGTATTTGTCGGACACCTCGGTGGCAGGGCGCTGGCTCTGGAAAAAGTAGTAGCTGAACTTGGGCACGCGGTAAATGCTGGCCAGTCCCGAGGCTTCGAGATCGTCGGAATAGCCGCGATTGTAGTCGTACATTACCCAGTAGCTGTCGGCAAAAGCGGGTGTGCTGTAGTTGTCGTTGTGAGCTTCCTGTACGTTAGTAGCCTGTTGCATAAGCCGCCTTTCGCCATCGCTCAGCAACTGGCGGCTCGAACGGTCGGCTTGCTTGAGGCCGTCCCAGTTGTCCTGGTTAAGTCCGGCATTTTGAGCATAGTATTCCCAGTCGCCATATTCGGAAACGCTGTAAGGTTTTTGCGGCTCTTTGTAATGACGGAGGCGATGCTGGCGGGCTTGCAGGAAGATGTCGTAGCCATACTCCTGCCATCCTGCAGTGTAGCACTGGTCGCCCGGGTACTCGGCATGGGCTATGCGGGTTAGCTCGTCGATAAACGATTCATCCATCCACGATTCGTTGAGCGAAACTTCCCATGCAATAACACACGGGTGATTGCGGTCGCGGCGCACAAGGTCGTGTGCTGTTCGGTATATCTGCTGCTGAAACGCTGGATCTTTGCTGTAATACTGCCATCCAAGTATTGCATCGAGCACAACAATTCCCAGCTCGTTGCAGGCCTTCATAAAAGCCGGTGAATGCGGGTAGTGGGAGAGCCTTATGTAATCGAACCCGGCCGATTTGATTTTTTGTGCGTCGCGGTATTGTGCCTCGTTGCTCACGGCGTAGCCAATGTGCGGGTATTCCTGGTGATGGTTGACACCGCGGAGTTGCATCTCGCGACCGTTAATTATGAATTTTCCCTTAGTGATTTTTATCCGGCGGATTCCGATTTGTGTTTCTTCTTCGTCAGTTTCGTGGCCGTTTACTACAATTTTGGTTTTTAAAGTGTACAGGTTGGGCAACTGTGGCGACCAAAGTTCGGGGTTAGTCATGCCCAGTTGCATGGTGATCTCGGTGTCAGTATCAGCTTTAAGCTTAACTTTTTTCGACATTTTGGCGTAGAGCTTTTTATCGTTGTTCCATATTTCGTTGACCACGATAAACGATTTGGTTTTTTTGTGGCTGTTCTGAACGTGTGTCTGTACCTGTACCACGGCTGTATCTTCTTTGACCACGGGGTAGGTGACAAAAATGCCGCCGCTGGCTGTTTTGTCTGCTAAAATTGGGTCTGTAATGTGAAGCGGATTTTCTATCATCAGGTATGCATCGCGGTAGAGTCCGCCGTGCATGTTGAAGTCGAGACGGCGCATGGGTTTAGGGCCGGTAATCTCGTTGTCGGTATTGTCGAGTTTAACCAGTATGGTGTTTTCTTCACCCGGAAGGGCGGCGCCGGTAAAATCGAACACTACGGGCAGGTAGCCGCCCATGTGTGTTTTCACTTTCTGGCCGTTTACCCAAAACTCTGAAACATTCATGGCAGCTTCGAAACGCAGGATTAGTCGCTGACCTTTGGTTGATGACGGCAGCTCGAAGGTTTTTTTATACCAGCTGATGCCCTGCCACTGTCCTTTCATCACTTCGGGGGTAATTACAGGCGTATGGGGCAGTGATACCGGCTCCCAGTTACTGATGTTTTCTACTTCGTCGATAGTGGCATCGGAGATGGCGAACTGCCAGCCATCGTTGAATAACTCTTTGGTTGATTTAGTGCCGGAACAGCCGGCTAAAAGGGCGATTGTTGCAATTGCTACTAGTAATTTTGTAAATCGTGCCATATACTTTTTCTAATTGTTTTTCTTTGATTTCTGTTTCAGTCATTAGTCATTAGTCATTGGTTGTTTGTTAAGTGAATA
>JAQIDF010000041.1 GCA_027858145.1 Prolixibacteraceae bacterium
TTTCCTCAAACGCCTGAGGGGGAGCGTGAACGTGAGCCGCATTATTCGGGTGGATTAACGATTAGCCCGGTTAAGGAGCACACTGTTTTTGTTTCGCGCGAGGTGAATGATATTTTCGAAATTGAAAAATGGGAGCTTGATGTTAAGAATGGTGAATGGAAAACCACTTCTATAACCCAAAACAGCGAAACCGACCAGGTACGGCCTTATGCTGTGAAAAACACTGATAAAACTTTGCTGCTATGGAATTCGGTTGAACGTTATGTGCACTATACCGATTACAAAACAGGGGTTAAACTTTATTCCATTGAATAGCATCTTTGAAATGTGGTTCAAGTCCAGAGTCTTTTATAATCCAATATTTGAAGCCTAAAAATTCTTTGACAACTTTAAGACTATCGGTTAAGATACCTTTATTTTCTGGAGATGGATTCTGTTTATAATTTAAAAGCCACCCCATAAAGTTGTTTATTTCACGTTGAACATCCTTGAATAAGAGCTCAGACTTTGTGTCTCGTATGTTATTTGTGCCGTTATATATCCTATTTAACAGAATGACGGTTTGATTAGTTTCATGATCTTCTTCTGAAGTTGATATGGAAATATGACATTCTACAATGCGTTGTTCTATAATGTCCTCAATGTTATTGAACAAGGGATTCAGTATGTTAAATTTATCGGACTTTTTCCTGTTGCAATATGGGCATGAGAGCAAAAGATTATTCCATTCTTTTATATTATTTATGCCTGAATTTTGGGGTGTTAGGTGTTCGATTTCAAAAACTTTTCCGGTGTTTTGCTCACATAAATAACATTTGCAGTGCTGGTCTTTTACAAGTTGTGCTTTTACATCTTCATTATTGTATTGCTTGCCAGTTTGTTTTTCTAATGATGTTGGGGTATGAGGGGACTTGTAAACACGGATCATAGAAACTTATTTTTGGGTCGTTAGTTTTGTTCTTAGATATTCACTTTTTATATTTTGTGGCGCAAGAGAATCGTTTAATTCTGAAAATTCTTTGTCTAAAGCTGAATACTCAGCCTTTTCTGCATTGTCTAATTTACTTTTAGTCGCTAATTCTTTGAAACGGTTTAGTTTGCTATCTAAAAAATTTGAATCAGTGGCAACATTAAAATATCCTTCAGCAAGCGCTTCATAAGAATATTCAGTAAGGTCTTCTAGCCTTTTTTGTTTCTCAAGGTCAAAAGCGACTGCATTTTCTATTGAGTTTAATACAAAAGGGGAATGTGTAGTTACTATAAATTGAATATTAGGGAAAATACGGGTGAGCATAGGTAATATTAACCGTTGCAGTTCAAGGTGCAAATGCGTTTCAACTTCATCAATTAAAACAATCCCTTCCTTCTCGTATGCCCGGGTCAGAGAATCAGGAGTTTGCATTTTTAGTATTAAATCAGAAACGATGTCAATTATGGCAGAATATCCATCGGCCAGTTGATTGAACCCAAACCTGCGACCGTCATGGTTGATTGTGAATGAATAGTCTTTATAGTTAAATTCTAACTTGAGGTTAGGTGTGTCAAAGATTTCACGAAGTAGTTCTTCAAAATTCTTGAACCATTGTTTTATAGAAGCTGCCTCTTTTGAATCATCATTGGTTGAAGCAAATGCTTCTTGTGATTTTAAGTCAACTAAAAAGTTTAGAAATTGAGAATTGATGGTTCCTTTAATGTCATCAGGGATTTGTAAGTCAGGTTTTTCTGGGTGTTTTGGTATTGTAATATGAGGTTTTCGATATGCTTGATAAAATGTAAGTAAAAAATCGTTATTGAAAATCTTTTCTTTGAGTTCTTTGACATTAGAAAAGGACATTGAAATATTGAGTTTTTCATTCTCGCTTAATGTAGATTTATTCTGCTTTTCATCGACTAGGTTTTTTATACTTTTTGCAAGCTTTGCTCTTGATTGTGACAACTTATCAGGGAATAACACATGGCTTATTATTTCATTAAACTTGTTGGTTGCAGCGTTTAATAAAGATGTTTTACCACTTCCATTCTTCCCGGTTATAATCAGATGCTTCATCTCTTTTTCATCGATAGGAATATCAATGTTTTCAAGATGAAATAGCTTGTTGATTTTTATATGTGTTAAGAAGTTTTCCATTTCACGATGTTTAAATGTATCTATACAAATGTAATAAAAAACATCATTTACCAGCCCAAACTTTAAACGCCGATGCTTTCAGGCGGCTGACGGTTATTTTTTGATTTAGCGGACTTTTGAGCTTCAGCATCAGTTTACCGCCAAAGTAATCTTCGAAACGTGAGATAATGTCAATATGGATGATGCTGCTTCGGTCGGCACGAAAAAAAGTGTCGGGGTCGAGTTCTTCTTCCAGCCGGTCGAGCGTGAAATCAACCACGTACTTTTCATTCGTGAAGGTTATTGCCGTGGTTACTTTGTTTTCGCTAACAAAACAGGCAATATCGTTAGTGTTGATT